>NZ_JAJMOZ010000015.1:0-91482 GCF_020991525.1 Flavobacterium sp. EDS | reverse complement strand
ATGCAAAAGTAGTCAGTTTACTAGGATCAACAATGCATTCTGCCGATTTTTTACAATCTTTTTCATCACTTTTTCTTAACTTCCTGATAACAGCAAATTTATACATTTAAATTTTATGTTTTTTATGAAGTGTTTTCTTTCTTTATTGTTTTTTAAACAAAAAAACTTTAAAAAAAAGCATTGTATTTATAAAATATTCAACCAGAGCCATATCATCATCTGATTTACACTGTCTGATTCTAATCTTTGAGAACGAACCTTTGTTGTATACTCTGATCGCTACAGTAATTAGAAAAGACTGAGTGCTCATTCTCTGTCTTTATCTGGTCAAAAGAAAGTCTAGTGTATTGCTTAATTTATCTACTGCTCTATATAAATAACACCAAATTCCTTTTACTTTAATATACGTCTCATCCATTCTCCAACTCTTCCCCACTCTGGCTTTTCTATTCTTCCTCTCTGCCTCAATGAAAGGCATAAACTTATAAACCCAGCGTTGGATCGTGGCATGATCAACAATCACACCCCTAATTTTCATTATTTCTTCAACGTCACGATAGCTAAGTGTAAATCCTAATTTAAAATACACTGCCTGCAGGATTACGTATTTTGGATAACAATGACCTTTGGTATTCATTTTTTATTAGTTTTGAAAAACCAAAGATAAAACTTAATCATAGATGCGACAGAACCTACAAATTTTCTAAAAACATATTTAAAAAAAAACAACTAAGTTAAACTTAAATGAAGCTTATTTTTGTACTCCTATTCAAATTTCAACTTTATCAAATGTTTCTGTCACATTATTGACGTACTATTTTCGTATGTTGATAGGTTCCATTACTCTTTATTTTTGCGATGTATATCCCTGTTGCTAAAGAAGCAATATTTAAAGTAATTTCCTGCGTTTTATCTTTAGTACTAACTGTCATCAATACTGTCCCTTTTAAGTCAAAAACTGTTATTTCATCTATAGGTTCGGTGTGACTGAAATGGATAAAACCATCAGATGGCATAGGGAATACCTTTATGCCAGATTTTTGTTTAAAATCCTCAGTATCCAAAGTCTGACCACTAAACTGTACATTACTTACCATTGTGAGATCCATTGGCGCATTATTATAGTAATTATTCATATACCTGCCACAATGTTCTAAAGTAACATCTAAAGCTGTACCTGCATATGCTGTTAAATCATAGTTTAATGTTACATAAGCATCATTATAAGAAGTAGTTGGGTTTCGGCTGGAGCCTTGTTGGACTCCGTTTACCAATACTCTGAACCAAGAAGTATTTTTGCTATAGTAATATTTTTGCTTCATTGTGATTGCCAATTTCAAACTACTTACGTTTGTCGCATCAACTCTAAAAGAAATTCCTGATGTGAAAGCCTTGTTGTCATTCCATGCCTGCTGTTCTGTAGTAGTTGATCCACCAACCCAAGCTGAGCCATTTCCTTGTAGTTTTTGATAGAAGTTTAATGCATTCGAATACAAAAATTGTCTCGAAAAATCTTGTAATTCTGGAGCATAATTAGTTGTAGCGGTTGTGAAAAGCTGTTGATATGGTACTTTTACTGTAGTAGGATTAGTCGATTCTATTATTTTCTTCCATTCACAATAACTGTTTTCATACTTGTTTCTAATATATATATCATAGGATTTGGCAACTGTCAGTCCTGTAATGGTAAAAAACTTGTCTTTTGTGACCGTACCAGAGTTTGGAGCAGTCATATCGTGATCGACCCATGCCACTTCCCATTCGTCGGCAGCAGAAGTCCAATTGAGTGTTATACTATTTTCTGTCCTTGCGACTACGATCTTTTGCGGAGGATTACAAACTGGCATTTCAATTAGTTTTACATTATCTACAAAGGCAGTATTATACGGAGAAGCTTCGGTGGTATATCTACCAAGATGTTGCATAATCAAATCAAATTTGGTTCCATTTGACTCAGATAAATCAATCGTTATGGTTTTAAATTCGTCAGAATTGTCGGTAGTTGATGTATAAACTCCAGAAATTAGTGCGTAATCTGAGTTCGTTATTGTCGCGATTCTGAATTTGGAATCTTTTGTCTGCCTCAGATCAAATTGAAGTATCGGATTTCCAGTATAATTGGTTAAATCAATGGTAAAATAAGCTCTTGAAATGAACGCCGGATTGTCATTCCAAGAATCGTTGGTAGTTGTTTTCCATTCCCCGGACTTTATCACATCATCTGTTCCTCTGAAAAGTATGCCGTTTTCAGAATTTGAAGCCGCAATTGGTGAAATGTAAACTCCGACAGTTTTACTTGCCGTCAGAAAATAGTCGAATGTATTATTACCGTCAAAGGTAATGGTTGTAGGAACCTTAAGATTATAGGGGCCAGTAGTAAACTGCTGAGAGTAATAATTAGTAGGTGTAATGTCACAATCCGTTTTGCGGTAGAAAGTATAGCCAGTAGCAGGTTGCAGATTTTCCAACAGCACATTTTTTCCATTAACAACTTTATAGGTAGTTGGCATAGGATCTCCCAACTTTTGAATCATATAGCGGAAGGCAGGCGATATAACATTACTGGGCCAATTTGCCAATACAGATGTAGCAGTGACGATACTAAACGTACCCCCATAGAATGGTTCGCATCGTTCCAAAGATCCTCCAAATTCGGTACACGCATAAACGTTTTCATATATAGCTGCTCCACCAGACATTGTCATTCGGGTTCTTGTAGGTGGTTTGTTGTAGTTTTTAACCCCTTTGAAAGTTGTAAATTGACTGGCAGTTTTTCCAGGTTCTATTTCCTGTACATCGATCACTAGATTTTGTCGACCATCATAGTAAAAAGGTTTATCGAATGTTAAAATGACAGTATTTCCAGACCCGCTGATTCTACCATTAAAAACTTCGGTAAGTTCACTATCTGGGATATTGGGATCACCTTGAGCAAATTCTGTTTTATTGGTATAACCTATTGCTACACGCCATATAGTGGAGTTTTCAAAAGTAGAAGATGAAAATTCTAGAAAATATTTAAGTGAAGTGATAGTACCTCTAAAACGCATCTCATCAGGGTAATATATTGTTTGTGATCTTGAATATTCGGCCTGCACTGTGATAGGCTCGTAAACCATGTCAAACTTAGTTCCTACAGTTACATTCGACAGTTGTTCTGCTTGAGAAAAAGTATTTGTTGAAATCAATAAGCTTATTAGAAGATAAAATTTAGTTTTCATTGTCTTATTTTTAAAGATGCACGAATTTACATAAATAAAGTAACTGCGAGGTAGTTTTCATTAAAGTGAGTAATATCTTAAAATAAACATTGAATTTATGTGCTGATAAATATAACAAATGATTTTATGTAAGATATGGTAATGAATATGTATCAAATCAACAATGTATCAAATTAAGGTTTGAAATAAGTTGCAAATTACAACTTTTTCCAAACCAGATCACTTGAATATGTCGACAACGAAGTATGAACGTTTCAGACGGCTCTGTCGCATCTGCGAGAATCAAATATAAGAATTTAAGTAATTTAAAAATTAGCTCACCAGTTTACAGAATGATTTAAACATAGATAATCCTGGCCTAACCATCTGATTATTTCTTAGCATATGTACAACTTCAATTCCGCTTAACGTCCGTTTGACCGATTCAAAACTTTTAAAACCTAATCCGTTTTGGATGCGCCACTTGATGAACCGATGATCCTGTTCGACAATATTGTTGAGATATTTACACCGCCGAATTTTAATCTTTGAGAAAGAACGCCTGTTATAAACTTTAATTGCTGCGGTATTAGAACCGCTTTTATCAATATTTATTACTCTTGGCCGGTAGTTATTACTAATTGCTTTAATTAGAAATGACTGGGCACTCATCCTCTGCCTTCTCTTAGTTAATAAGAAATCAACTGTATTACCAGACCCTATCTACTGCTCTATATAAATAACACCAAATACCTTTTACTTTGATATAAGTCTCATCTAATCTCCAACTCGTCCCCACTCTGCCTTTTCTCTTCTTCATCTCTGCCTCAAGTGAAGGTGCAAACTTATATACCCAACGCTGAATCGTTGCATGATCCACAATCACCCCCCCCTAATCTTCATTATTTCCTCAACGTCACGATAGCTAAGTGTAAATCTTAATTTAAAATACACAGCCTGAAGAATTATGTGTTTTGGATTACAATAACCTCTAGTACTCATTTTTTGATCGCTTTAAAATTCTAAAGATAAAAGTTATTCCCAGATGCGAGAGAACCCTGATTTCTCATTGTACCTAAAACTATTAAACTTCAATAAACAAAGGTTTGCTAACTTTTGACTCCAAAGTCAAAAATGCTAAGATGCTACAGGTGATTAATCCTCAATCAGTTCTTAACTATATTTGAAAAAAGGGTTAAACTTTAATTAAAAAGCAAACCCTATATTATTAAATTTCTAAACTTTATAGAATAGGGGCAAATTATATTTTTACTGGATATTAATGAAAAATAACCTTTTATCTTATTATTTTGTTCGATTAACCTTTTTCTTTAATAAAAAGAACAGCTCTGTCTAATATTTCATCTCTTCCTTGTTGAATACCTAAAATAGTACGTTTTACAACTATATCTGGAATAATTCCAATTCTTTGAGTCTCTCTTCCATCAGGATAATAAACGCCAATTCCTGAAAAGGGAGCATTAAAGTCTTTGATAAAATCGATGTGGCTCGTATTACCATCTGCACCTGCTGTTTGACTACCTATTACAGTAGCATTATCTGCGGTTTGAAAACTCATAGTTGCCCACTCAGATTGACTTAACGACTTTTCGTTTACTAATATTATTACTTTTCCTTTGTAGCTGTTTTTGTTATCAATACCACAAAAATGCATTTCTTTTTTCCAATAAAATTTACCTGGATAACTCAAATCTGGAGATGTATATTTAGCAAATGCCCTAGAACTAGAATTTAAATATTTTGAAATTTCTAAATTTGTACCTCTTGGGTAATTTCTAGAATCCAAAATTATAGCTTCTGTGTTTGCAAACTTATCCATCATTTCAGGCACTTCAGACACATTAAGTTTACCCATGTTTACATAACCAATATTATCTTCTAATATGTGAAATTTTTCTGTTTTAGTTTTCTTAAATTCATTACTATGTGATATATTATAATCAAAGCATTCAATGGTTTTGTTACTCGTAATTTTGTTACGAATAACTTCCAAATTCATAGTATCATCATACCCAGAAGAAATCTTAGTAACCAAATTTAACAGATATGCAGATTCATTAGAGGCACTAATATTATTTCTTTCATCCTGAATAATTTGTGACACTGATTTATTATTTACTTTAGTTATTACATCCCCTATCTGAATATCATACCTTTCTGCCAATGAATCACTTAAAATTTCAACCACTACCATTTTCTCATCTAAAATGACACATTTAACAGGAAGAAATTTTCTAAATTTTCCAATAGTTTCATCTGTTTTAAAGTAAAATGTAGCATGTGTATCATTGAGGCGAACGACTAATTTCAGCATTGCCAATTTAAAATCATCTTCGCTCTTTACATTGATAAAATTAGTAAGCATCTGTTCTAAAGTAATATCCCACTTATAATCCATTAAATATTTATAAGGATAGAAATACTCAATTACATTCCAATATCTAAAAAGTGCTACTATCCGTAAATCCTTCTTTTTCCAAGTGAAATTGGAAAAATTTTCATTCATTAAAAATATATTGCCCGCTAGGGTTTGACCAACATAAAATGGCGTTCCTTGATATCTATTAGTCTCTATATGCTTAAGTTTTATAGATAAGTCATTAGATAAAAATTCATTTTGATTTATCCAAGATAAATCAAAATTTTGTTCAAAATAGACAATATCTTTTACAGGAACAATATTCACATTTTTCACAATCCCCAATGAGTCTACCCAATTTTCGATTACTTTTGAAAATGTGGCAGTAGTTGTCGCCTTTTCGATTTGTGGTAAAATTTGCAGTAATTCATCATCCCAATTTTTACTTCCATCAGCAACATTTGGATGATAATATTTTAAAAAGCCCCAAACTTTAGCAGTAATTACTAATTTCTTAACTTCTGTTATATTATTATGAGCATATCCAAATTGCTGATATATGATAAATAAAATTAGAATCAATTTTTTCATTATACTTTTTTTTTAAAATTTAATTTGATTTAAATAAGACTTAGCCAGATAGTCGGATTTAATTTCATTAAATCTTTGGTTATCTATAAAATGCCAATTCATACTCCTATGAATCAATGTTGAAACATAATTATGTTTTGATTCTTCATGTTTTCCAAATTCTTCCTCAATATCGCTTTTTATACTTTCGTTATCCAAATATTTTGAATGAAGATAGTCATTAATTTTAAATTTGATGTTTGGTTTGAATACTCTTTATTAAATGATTTTCTTAAATCTGATGTAAAATAAAATTCCTTTTGGAACATATTAATTTAACTTTCACAATGAAGAATCATTTCATCCAAAGCATAATTAAAAGTTTTGTGGTAATTTTTTATTTTTAATACTGCAATTATTTATGATAGAAAAATCACTGACGATTATAAATTTAATGAAGACACTGAGCCTAATAAAATTAAGCGATTAATAGATTGTCCAAAACAGGATTTATTTACAGTCGACGAAATCGACGAATTAATTTAAAATGTCAAAAGGGTTACCAATGCAAGCGGGTGTAACTGCTACCGGAACTATTAGAATTTATAATCCCATTAAAAACTCTGAAGAACATGACAGCGAAGGAATATTTATTAAAAAATGGATTCCCGAGCTTTCCTATATTCCCCCGCATCTACTTCATGAACCGTGGAAATTAGGTTTGATTGATCAGCAATTGTATGAATGTGAAATTGTTAAGGATTATCCATTTCCGATAATAGATATTGAAGAGACCCGAAAAAAGGCAAGTACCGCTATTTGGGGCATCAGAAAAAAAGAAGAAATTAAAGTCCAGTAATTGAAATAGTAACAATTCTAATGCGAAAAGTAAAAAAAGAAAATCTGCCCACTAAAACTTGTCCCGTTTGTAATCGTCCTTTTTCATGGAGAAAGAAATGGGAAAAAGTGTGGGATGAAGTTAAATATTGCAGTGATAAATGCAGAATGAATAAACAATATGGGGGCATAAAACTTTAAGGCTGATTCTTGGCAACCAATTGAACTACAATCATTCCTCTAATCTTCATTATTTCTTCAACATTTCGGTAATTTAGTGCAAATCTTAATTTAAAATATACTGCCTGAAGTATTATGTATTTTGAATAACAATGATCTTTAATATTCATTTTTTAATCGGTTTAAAGTTCTAAATAAAAAAGTTATTCTCAGATGCGATAAAACCAAAAAAAACAACCCGAAGGTTGTTTTTTTTTAACTACTACAAGTTATTAGTTGTCTCTAAATGTGTTTTGAAAGAATTACGCACCACATATCTGAAACATTACCTAAAGTATGATTTTTATTAAATCTATAAAATTAATTATAATTGATTTCTATCCGTACTAATCTAAAAATAAGACTGTTTACTCATTAATTGTAACACCAAAATAATCAACCTCTTTAGCTATAATTTCCATTTTTTTTAGATCTGACAACTTACTAAATACTAGTTTCTCCATTTCGAAATCACGAAGTGTTTTTTCATCAACACGCGCTCCAATTTTTTTTACTAGTGCAACAGCGTCCGTATAGCATCCTACATTTGTATCTACAAACTGTAAATATAACAGAGCTATCTTATACTCTTTTTGCGCCTCTGCAACCTGAGCATTTTGCACTAATTTTCGACAATTTTCTTCTTTAAAATCTAAAAATATTTTAGTCATAATTCCTTCTGCTTCTTTGAAACAAGTAACAGTTTCTGGAACATACCTCAGATAATCGAATGCTTTTGCATATTCTTTTCTGTCAACATTAACCTTTACAGTATTCAAAATAACGTTACAATTCTTTTGGTAAAAAGAAACAATATTCTGATTACTTTGATCAAAAAAAGTTATAATTTTAGGATCATTCCTGATTGACAATATAGCTTTAGAAATTGCACTACTTACATTATCTGCAGTTAACGTAAATACTTTAGTAAACTTATTATACACATAATCATTGTCTTTTCCTTGCGCAGTCAATCTTATTTCGAGTTTTACAACTTTTACAACCTGGACTTCACCAGCGACCTTTTCGCTGATAATAGTAATCGCTGGCACAACAACAAAAGGACTCTGATTTGAAAAAAGATTCTTTGATGGATAGGTGTCTTTTACAATCGCAATCAAATTCTCATATTGTTCTTCGCTTGCTATTTGATTCCCCTTTGGCTTGTCAAAAGTATAACTTGCCTTGTAATCCTTAGTTTGTCCAAATCCGTGAAATTGATAACACAAACAAAACAACAGCCCCATCAAAACTTTTTTATTTCTTTTAAATTTCATAAAAACCTATTTAATAGTGACATACATTTTTTGCCCATGTATATTTCTGGTAGCTTGTACACCTTTACTTCTAAGATACTTAATTACCTCCGATGCAAATCGATTCAAATTATAAGGTTTATTTGTTTCCTGATCGTAAAGGGGTATTCTTACTTCGTCAAAAAGCATTTTATTCTCTAATATCCCACTTAGATTAGCTCTACCTTTATAAGCATTTTTTGCAATCCAATCTTCAATAAGCTCGTTTAGATATTCGCCAGATGCTATCGGGCTATCAAAATCGATCCCTACATTTTCATCTAAATTAAACTCTACCATACAGGCACGACCAATGTCACGTATTTCATCCGTTTTAACCATTAATGTATTTAGAAACTCTTCCTGAATACGTTCAAAAGCTTTCGTAATAAGTTTTTCATAATCATTGCTTGCAAACTTACTAGTACCTGTTTTATTAGAAAAACTTGCACCCGTATGTGTTTCAAATGCAGTAAGGTTCAGTACAGTATTCGTGCCACTTTCATCAGTAGTAATTTGTACATCGACTTGAACATAAAAATCGGCACCAGAAGTTGTTAATAAATCTGATTTAAAATTTGATTGTCTATCAGAAGTAAATGCGGCATTAGCTTGAGCTGCTCTAAGATTAGCTACAAAATCAACAGTAGACCACCCTCTTTGATCAAATGCCTCCTTTACTTTAGAAACTGCTGTTCTTATATGAGGATTATCATCCAATACAGTTCTTATATCTTCATTTTGTTTATTGTAAGGGACAACCATAATCTTTGCCGCCGCACGAGTAGATTCATCACTTTGCGTACCAGCAATTTGTGGTGCCTGCGCAAAAAAACAATTACTACAAAAGATCAAAACAAAAATAAATACAAAACGGTAATTAATGTAATTCTTTAAAATATGCATTAGAAACCTATTTTATTAATTATTTTATTGTTTTCAAACTCTTTACGTAACATATTGTAATTAACAGTAAATACTGATACCGCACTAATGCATTTTTTGCTTCCTTTACAGTCATAAAAAGTACTGCTAGAATTCGTAACAAAGCGCTCATACCCTTTATTCCAGAACTCATCAAAGTAAGCTTTATGTTTATCCTCTACCGATTTTCCTTCACGAATCATTGGATTTTTAAAGTCTGTCCCCGTAAATCCAAAATAAAACAACTGTTGGAGTGCTTTTTTATGCGCTAGTTTAACTGCTACGGATTTTCCCTCATCTTTTCTGTTATTCTCTACTTCATCACCTTTTCCACTTAAAGTTACCGACCCTTGTGTCGGGTGCGCAACAACCTCAGAATCAGAATATGGGTTATAGACTTTTTTTGAACAACTACCTAATGCTAGGCCAATAACTGCTAATGCTAAGTAAATTTTTTTCATGGTTTTTAAATTTTATATGTAAATAATTATCGTGTTAATACTTTTAATATGCTCTCTGTCTCACGTGCCTTCTTATAATTTTTCTCTGTTGAAATGATAACCGCTTCCGAAAAGTTTGCATCATCAACTTTTACAACACATGCAAGAGCAATTTTTTGATTTCTCTGAATTGTTTTTCCTCCAACTAAAGTTTCTGTTACCTGCACAACATCTAACATCTGACCATTGTGCATCCCGATTTTACTACCGGCTGCAATGGAAAATTGTTTTTTATCCTTAAGATCCCAGCTCAGGATTTCCAAAGAAACTGGAAAATTGGTATTTGAAAACTTTACTACATTCTCTACCAAACGTTCCAATGCCAAGTTAAAAGCATCCTCTTTATGTTTCTGAATTGCTTTTAAGCGTTCTTCTTTTTGTTCTATTGCCTTAATTTCTTTTTTATCAGCATATCTTTGGCGAGATTCTACTACTATTTTTTCAGGCTCTTTAAACTCGCTATTTATGTTTTCTGTTGCTAAAATTTCTCCTGTAGAAACATCTAACACTTTAATTTGCAACTGTAATAATGATTCCCATCCATGACGATTTACCTCTGAATGCCTTAAACTCAATATATTTGTAGCTATTAAATAACTAGCTCCTTTACTAACCCCATCTTGAATACTCGCTTTACTGTCAATAAAAGATTCTGTTTTTTGTAATTTCTTTTCATTTTCTAATTCTACTAATTTCTCTCTATCAACTACCGAGAATTTCTTGGCTGCAACAAATGAATTAAGTACGTATTCTTGTACGAGTCTCGCATCCGAAGTAGAAATTGTGGTTTGATCATAGCTTATTGGAATAAATGCAATTCCAATTCGATCTTGCGCCTGAAGTAATACGCCAGAAAAAAATAAAACTAATAGAGATAGCTTTTTGTTCATAATAATTTAGATTTTGTAAAGTTTTTTAAAACAATTTTTATTCTTTTTTCTAGAAAAAAAATCATTTTTACCTGTTTTTAAAGGCCTACAAAACTCTACAACTTCTACAACTTCTACAAAATACAACAAGGTAGTTAATGGGTAGTTTAAAGAGAACTACCCTACTACTCTATGGGTAGTGGTAGCGTTAAAACAATAACAAACAACACATTAATAAATTAAAATTTTAAAATGACAAAAAAAACAAATCAAAATTTAGAGCATGCCTTTTTTAATTTTAAAACAACGAGTCAAAAAAAGTCAATAATTAACCTCTTACTCTTCGTAATATATTGTAGATACAAGCTTTTTTACCGAACCAGTCTCTTTGAATTAAGAATAAAAACAACCTATATTTGTAAAATACTATTTGAAAAAAAATACCTTGTTACGCACAGCCATCCTTATATTTATTTTTTTATCGTCTCAAATTAGCTTTGGTAATAACGATGAGTATACAAAACTCAATGCACAAATAAATGCTTTCAACGATAGTCACAATTACGAAAAATCTATCATTTACTTAGAAAAGATCATTACTAATCCAAAGTCGTCTCATTACGATCTTTATAATGCATATTTTCAAAAATACCAAACTTATAAAAGATTGTTTAATTATACTGAGGCATTAAACAATTTAGATTTAGCATTAAAAGCTGGACTTCTGAGCAATAAAAAAGAAGAAGTAGAAATACAAATTAAGATCGAAAAACTATTCATCCATTTTGATCTACTTGAATTTGATAAGGTTACACAAATTTTACCGACTATTTCGGAAGAGCAATTAAAACATATCAATCCGCAAACGAAAGCATTCTATTTATCGATATTGGGCACAATGGAGCTTCGTAAGAAAAACTTCAGACAAGGTGAAATATATTTAGATGAAGCCTTAGTGATATTATTGAAATCTGCTCCAAAACATCTTCCTCTTATTTATAAAAAAAAAATAGGGCTTTACAAGCATCTCAAACAATATAAAAAGGCACTAGAAAGCTTTGAGAAAGGATTGTATTATGCAAAAAAATACAAGATGGACATCTATGTTATTGCTATGTATAATGATATTTCTCATTTTTATAATGAAATAGGTGATACTAAAAATGCCGCGCTAGCTCAGCAAAAAATACTTAGTTTATCAACAAAATACGATGCAACCAATAGAAATGGAAAATTACATCTGTTAGAAAAAAAATTTCTACAAAAAAGCAAAGATCTCGATAACGAAAATCAAAATTACACACGTACAGTTCTTACGATATCTATCATTTCCCTTGTAATCATTTTACTTGTTTTATTCTACCTTCTGAAATCTGCTAAACATAAACGTACAGTTGCAGAACTTAAAATTAATAATATCAGTAATGAATTAGAAAATGTAACAAAAGAGCTAAGTGAATCCGGACAGTCAAAAATAAACCTAGCCAACTATAACTTAACAGAAAGACAAAATCAAATTATTGCTTTGGTAAAACAAGGTAAAACAAATAAAGAAATTGGTGTAGAATTATTCATATCAGAAAACACTGTAAAGTACCATTTAAAGATTATTTATGAAGCTCTGAATATAACTAATCGTTCTAAGCTTTAGCAAAACTTTCGCCTGATTTATTTAAAAATAAATGAGTCACTACAACTTTAAAGACAGGTCGTCTTCATAACACTCCAAAATTAAAAGAACTACAATTTCTTCTTCCAAATATCCTATAGCAGCAAATTTATTAAATCAAGACTCTAAAGTAAATAATCAAAGTCAAGTGTGGGTTTCCGACATTACCTATATCTGGATTGAAAAAAGCAAAGATAAAACTTAGCCTTAGATACGACAGAAACTAATTTCCAGTCCTTCTTCTCTCTTCTTGATTGCCCGTTTGTCTTTGTTGTACTCTTATTTTACTGTTTCCAAATTTATAAGAAACAGAAAATTGGAGATTTCTACTGTCCAAATACATAACAGTCTTATTCAGTACATTATTAACTGTAGCATTTCGACGAGGTCCAGCTGTTTTAAAAATATCATTCACATTTAAAGAGATTTTCAAATTTTTATCCATTAGTAGGTATTGAAATCCAGAAGATAAATTACTTGTTGCCTTATTTTTATATATCCCATTTATTCCGGGGAAATCGTACCAATAATTTGCAAAAAAAAGTAGCGTCTTTTTAGAATTTAAAGTAAACTGATTATCAACAGAAACCGAAGAATTGAATCCCTTCTGCTCCTGTGTGGTAATTGCAAGCCTTGATTTAGAAATAGAATAGTTAACATCTAATGAAAATGAACTTTCTAACCATTTAAATTTACTGAAAGAGTAGGTTTCATAAACACCATATCTTTGTGTGTCCAAATAATTTTCAGTACTCGATATAACTGTGTTTGTAGTTGGATCTGTTATTTCGATACCAGCAAATAAATTGTTTGAATAACTAAAATAAACCTTGCTTTGAATATCCTTAAATGTATAATTTAAATCAACATTATCTATAAAAGCAGGTTGCAACAGCGGATTGCCTCTCTGGCTTTGAAAAGGATTGCTGAAAAATATATTTGGATTTAATTGAGCAAAACCAGGTCTTGATATTCTTTTGCTATAATTTATGCTAAGTGAAGAATTATCATTTATTGTGTAAGCCAAGTAAAATGTTGGAAAAAGTTTTAAATAATTATTTTCTGTTGTTCCTGATTCTTCTGCAAATGCTTCAGTTTGCGTAGCTTCCATTCTTAATCCAAATTGTGATTCCCAGCTCTTATTTATTTTTTTATTTAAAGACAGATAAGCTGACTGAATATTTTCAGTATAATCGAATTTGGAATAAGTCAAAGGAAAATCTGAAACTGGATTATCAACTACACCACTATTGAAGCTGTAAATGTCATTCTTAGATTTAGAACTGGAAATTTTTCCTCCATAGCTCCATTTGGCCCATGTCGTTGGATATTCAATATCTGCTTTTACAGATAAATTGGTAATATCCTGAATATTTGAATTTTCCCCTGCATAATATTCTTCAGAACCAGGTTCAGGGTTTAGAGTAACAGATTTACCATCATAAACTCTGGAATCATTATTATTAAAATTAAAGTAATCTAAATTTAAAGTCAGCTTTCTTCCCAATGTGTCAAGTTTGAAATCATTGTAAAAATTATATGACTTAATATTTGGTTTTAATTTTGCATTAACTACTGACGCTAAGTAACTGTTAACGTTACCTGATGTGTAATCATTAATTGATGTGTATGGTTTGCTGTCAAAATTTCGTTTATTCTGTACATATAAAACTTGTGCACCCATAGTCCACCAAGGCTTGATTTTATAATTCACTCCTACATTTAAATTTAAGCTCTTAGCATTAATTTTAAAAGGATTACTCGAATACCACAAATTATCGGAAAAATAAGTCTCTTGATTATTTTTAAATGTATCAGTTGCATCTCTGTAATTAATAACTGAAGTGAAACTTAATTTATTCTTATTGTAATTAAAACTTCCCATAGTAGCTTGGCCAGCATACGTTTTTTGAATATAAGTTGATTGTACTAACGCATTCCACGAATTTTCTTTTGCTTTCTTCATAATGATATTAACTAATCCACTATTTCCTTCAGCTTCGTATTTAGCAGGAGGGGTTGTAATAACTTCAATTTTTTGAATAGCATCTGAAGGTATTGTTTTTAAATAATTAATAAGATCATCTCCGGAAAGTTGTACAATTTTATCATCAACCAAAACGCCAAGCGTACTTTTTCCAATGATGCTTATAATCTCATTTTGAACTCGTACACCAGGTGTTACGCTAAGTGCTGTCAAGGCATTACCCCCTGAAGAACTAATTGAATTTTCTACATTAAATACTACCCTGTCAATTTTTCTTTCTATCAATTTTTTTCTTGCTCCTGCAACAAGAACAACAGATTCTAACTCAACAGTTTCACTTACAGCAATTTGTCCCAAATCCTTATCTGTAAGTAACTCAAAATTTTGAGAAGCAACTATTTTTGCATTTTGTCTTATCTGCAATGTGTAAAGACCTGGCTTAGCATCCAGTAAAAATTCTCCTTTTTCATTGGTGAGTTCACTTTTAACGAATAATGAATCTGTATTCATTAATAAAGCCTCAATAGATGCTATAGGAATGTTTTCTTTTGTAACAATTCTACCCCTTACCTTAATTTGTGCAAATAGAGCCGTGCTGAAAAGTAGTAACGAAATATTAAAAACTTGCTTCATTGTGTTGTATTAATTATTTTTTATTATAAGGTAAAAAACTGGTTCTATCACATCTATCAGAATCAAATATAAAAATTTAAGTGATTTTAAATAGACTGCTAACTTACAAAATGATTTAAACATAGATATCCCTAATTCTTTCTAAGCATAAGGACAACTTCAATACCGATTAGAGTTCTCTTTGCAGATTCAAATTTTTTAAATCCTTATCCGTTTTGTATGTACCATTTAATAAAATGATGATCCTGTTCTACAATGTTATTAAGATATTTACGCTGTCAGATTTTAATTTTTGAGAATGAACTAAACCTAGCGCTGAATAGTAGTATGATCAACAGAAATTCCTCGCATTTTCATAATCACTTCAACATCCCGATAGCTTAATGTAAACCTAAGCTTAAAATATACTGTCTGCAATATAATAAACTTCGGGTAGCAATGACCTTTCGTATTCATCAATTTAAGAATTAAAAAAAGGCAAAGACAAAACTTAGCTTTAGATGCGACAGAACCAACAAAAGTTATATTGTTTTTAGGAAAGAACATGCTATAAATCGGGTTTGGTTTTATAGTACAATTGCAAATCACGAGCTAAAACCATCTGATTTACAGTGTTATTTAATATCCAAATTTTCTTTTTTAACAAAAATAATTCAGCTACTTTTGAAAAGCCTAAACTCATTTTTTTCATAAAATAATGTTTGGTAGCCATTTAACTAAACCGTAAAAAAAACAATGAAACGATTACTTTTATTATCTCTAATAATCTCTTTTTTATTTTCAAATACTTGTGGTGCACAAAAACAAAATCAGCCTCCAAATGAACAAATAGATACCGAGTTTTTTATACCCATTGAAAAATCAAATCTTTATACAAAAGTCGTTGGTAATCCTGATAAATCCATAATCATAACATTACACGGTGGGCCTGGGGCTTTTAATTTAGACCACGAATTTTACAGAGATGTATTTGAAAAAGATTATTTAATGGTCTATTTTGACCAAAGAGGAAGTGGTAAATCAGATGAATGGAAAGATAAAACGATGCTCACAACAGAACAATTTGTAAAAGATTTAGACCTTGTGGTAGATTATATAAAAAATAAATATCCAAATAAAAAAATAAACCTTTTAGGCTCATCTTGGGGTGGAACACTTGGTTTTTTATATTTAATAAAACATCAAGAAAAAATCAATTCATTTATTAGTAATTCAGGTACTGCAAATATCCAAAATAATAGCTTTGCATTAATTGATCATGAAAAAAAACTAGCAAATAAGCTTATCAAAAAAACAAATGATCCGAGCAAAATAAACAGATATAAAGAAATTCTTGAAAAGTTAGATGTTATAGAAAAAAGCGGATTTAAAAATTTCTTTGCTGATATGGATACAATAAGATACCAATTCCCAAAAGACCTTGGTTTTAATGTTTATTGGGCACAACCTGAAAAGAAAGCAAAAATTGATGAGCTACTGAAAAATCCAGATTTTTATACCCGAAACAAATACACTCCCGAACTTTTAGAAAAATCGATGGCAAGATTTGAATACATAAATGAAGTATTTCATGGTCAAGAAGCATACAATAATCTCAATATTTTAAATGAAATTGCTATTATTAAAACCCCTATCTTAATCATTCAAGGAGAATTCGACTATGCGATTGGTATTGAATCTGGTAGAATGATTTATAAATCTCTTAAAAATGTCCCTAAAAAACATAAAGAATTAGTCTATATAAAGAACGCTTCACACAACGTACCAGCCGAAGCTCCGGAAGAGTTATACAAGTCATTTACAACTTTTTTTAAAAAGTATAATTAAAAAAAACTACTATGGCTTCGTTACTCTTAAAAGGCAAAATGAAGCCTTAGTTGATTGGAACCTGTTATAAATTTATTACAATTCTGAAGCTTCTTTTTTATCAAACACAAGTCTTTATTCATCATTTAATGTAACTTCCTACCCCTTTAAAAATCCAACAATAAATTTTACTTTTTTATTTTATACGCTAAAACTAAGCAGAACACTATTTTAAGTTAGTACATCTATTCATTCACCTTAAAAAATCGTTTCTTACAAAAAACATTTGTATCTTAGTGGCATACAACCAAATGAGTTTGATACTATCCTAGATTTAGTATAAAACTGAATAGTATAAATTACTGCCACTTCACAAAACTAAAAAGTGTTCTAGGCATTATTAAGTAATCCTATTTAATAAATTAAAACTGACGAATAAAATGACAAAAACATCACTCCTTATTCTATCCTTGATACTATTAATTAGTTGTGGAAAAAAAGAAAATAAAAATTTAAGCGAACAAAAAACTTCTGAATCTCAACTCTATTATAATGGGCACATTATAACTATGGAAACCGACGAAGCTAATTATGCTGAAGCAATAGTGGAACAAAATGGAAAAATTGTCTTTGTTGGTGATCTTAAAGAGGCCGAAAAATTATTTCCAGAAAGCACCAAAGTAGATTTGGATGGTAAAACTTTGTTACCAGGATTTATAGATCCACACAGCCATTTTGGGATGGTTTCAAATACTATGGGACAAGTTGATTTAAATCCTCCTCCAGTTGGCACAATTTCGAGTATTCCTAAGATGCTAGAAGCATTAAAAAAATATAAATCAGACAACAAAATAAAAGATGGTGACTGGGTATTTGGATGGGGATATGACGAAAGTCAATTAACTGAAAAACGTCACCCAAACAAAACGGAGTTAGACGCTGTTTTTCCTAAAAACCCTGTTTATTTACAACATACTAGCGGACATATGGGAGTTGCAAATTCTTTGGGTCTAAAAGAAATGAATGTAACTAAGGATACCCCAAACCCTGCAGGAGGAAATATAGGTCGAATGCCAAACTCAAAGGAACCAAACGGATTAGTACAAGAAACTGCAATGTATCCTTTTGTGGGTAATATGCTTAAGATTCTTAGCACTAAACAAGCAGAGTATTTTGATAAGACTCAAAATTATTACGCAGAAAATGGACTTACAACTGCGCAAGATGGAATGACAGATCGCAATACAATTCAGTTTTTCAAAAAACAAGCTGCTAGCGGTAAATTAAAAATTGATTTAATTTCATTGGCTGGGTACGCCGATTTAGATAAAAATGTAGCTGATACTTCTATTCATTTTAAACAGTATAAGAATAAATTTAAAGTACAAGGAACGAAAATTGTAGCAGATGGTTCTCCACAGGGTAAAACAGCCTATTTTACAAAACCATTTTTAACTTCTGTTCCTGACTGTGCACATGATTGCAGGGGGCTTCCTAGCCTGACGCAAGATGCATTGAACAAAATCTTTAAAACAGCGTACGCTAACGACAATCAAATTTTTATACATTGTAATGGCGATGCTACTATTGATATGCTTATTAAAGCACACGAATACGCTTGTAAGGAGCTTTCTCAGCCATTAGATAAAGACCGAAGAACTATTGCTATTCATTCTCAATTTGTTCGTCCTGACCAATTAGAGACCTATAAAAAATATAAAATTGAACCTTCATTTTTTACTAATCATGCCTATTTTTGGGGAGATGTACACGTAGAAAATTTAGGAAAAGACAGAGCATTTTTCTTAAGTCCGATAGCCACTGCAGCAAAAATGGGATTAAAATATACAAATCATTCCGACGCTACTGTAACCCCTATCAACCCTTTATTTACAGTATGGACAGCGGTAAATCGTACTTCAAGAACAGGAAAAGTGATTGGTGAAGCCGAAAGAGCAACTCCTTATCAGGCTTTAAAAGCCATTACTATAAATGCTGCTTACGAGTATTTTGATGAAAATTTAAAAGGCTCTCTTAAAAAAGGAAAACTAGCAGATTTTGTAATTTTAGATAAAAATCCGCTTACAATAAATCCGACTGAATTAAAAGACATCAAAGTATTAGAAACCATCAAAGAAGGAAAAACTATATTCAAAAAATAATCTGTTATAACTTTCACTATTATTGATACTTCATGATCAATTTAAGCTAAAGTAAACACTAGAAATTTTAAAACAAAAAGCCTTTAAAAATCTAATTTTTAAAGGCTTTTAATATTTTATAAAAAATGATTATCAATACATATTGATAACTAAATTACTCTATTGTTTTATATTTAGAGTTTTATAACTTCTCCCAAAAGGAACAAAATATAATTGTTATTCTATTTGCGCATTAACTCTAAATCAACAATTAGCATCAGAAGTTAAGTTAGAAGTAAGCATTTGTTTTAAGAGCGTGGTTTAGACAAGTTTCTGTCGTACATAATAATGGTTCCTGCCACTGCCACGTTTAAACTTTTCTCAGATTTAAATTTGACTAGATTATGGCACTTATCCATTACTTTTCTGGATAAACCATGATCTTCTGCTCCTAACAAATACACACAACGTCTTGGATGTTGAAAGGTTTCTAAATCGGATGCTTTTTCATCTAATTCAACACCTACCAATCGTGCTCCTTTAGGCAAATTTTCAAAAAAATCGTCAAAAGTATCATAATGAAAATACGGAATTGCTTTTACCGCATCATGAGTATCACAGGCTTGTTTGGCATATCGATTGCCTATAGTAAATATAAAAGTAGCACCTAAATTTTGAGCTGATCGCCACAAAACACCTAAATTTTCGGGAGTTTTACCGTTTTGTATTCCTATCCCAAAATATTCATTTATAAAGTTATCATTCATAATTACAAAAGTACAAACTGTGAGTATATAAATCAATTTTTATTGAGATGAAACAAAGTTTATCTATTTATCAGTTTTTTGATTTTCTTCTGAACTCATCATGAATTTCAACAAATTCATGTCAAAATTATTCTGTCAACCATCTTGAAGTCTAAATTTAAATTTTCCTTTTCATTTCGTATTGAGACACCCTATTTACAAGTCCTAAATTCTTTAAAAAAGCATTTGTTTCTATTGAATTTTCTTCAATATTGTTCATAGATACTTCTGTAGAATCGATTGTTTCTAACATTTTATTTACCAATTGCGCTCCTACTCCATTACGCCTATGTTTAACAGCTACAGCAATTTGTAAAATTCGTCGTGACATACGATTATAAACTAAATAACCTACAGGTTCATTTTCGATATAAGCCTCTAGGATACCACAACGTTCCTTGCTATTGTCTAAACTCTTAACTGTATTTTGCCAAGTAGGCTCTATAGTCCAAAAAGAAGTAAAAGTATCCCAGTCAAAATTTTTCAATTCTTTAATTGTAGCTACACTTTTTTTATTGCTTATTCCAATAGATCCTCCATAGCAATTAAGGGTTCTATGAACTTTATAATTCATTTTTTCATACGCTCGAATTGCTGCATTATTACCTACAATAACTTCGAGTATCATTTCCTTTACATCTAAATCTTTTAGTTTAGGTAGCAGATAATCATACATTTTAGCAACTAAACCTTGTCCTCTATAACCTGGGATAACTCCTGTTGCACCATTATAGGCAATTAATTGCCCATCTAATTCATTTATAGCATGAAGCATAAACCCAACTAATTTACCCGATGACAGAACACCAATTGACAAATCTAATTTTATATTTTCTGCTATAATCTTAGCTTCTAATTGTTCTGAATTGAGTTTAAATGGTACAATATAATCTGAAAATGATAAATTTAATACCTCAACGATACTATCAATTTCAATATTTTCTAAAGTAATAAGCTCCATTTTATTTTTTTTAAACTTTTATAAATTCTCTTTTAAAATTATGTGTGTGTGCTCTGATAATCTCTCAAAACAAAAACAACTATTTGTTGTCTACAGATTATAAATACTACTGTGAGCTACTGTTCTTTGGTGGGAAAAAGAAATGTGATGGCTTACTTAGAAAATACTTAATGATTGCGCTTGTCACTTGTTTTAATTCAGAAATTGGAATATCTCTCGAGCGAAAAGCAAGTCCTAGTGACAAACTAAAACTAACCATAAAGTTGACCAATCCTATAAGACCGATACCTAGAACTGACCAGAAAAACATCCATTCAGTAATAGCAAAGTCGGCACCATATAATCCCATAGCAAAATTTCCACTAGCAAAAGTAATGTGCCTGATGTCAATATTTAATCCAAAGAATATTCCAATAAAAACAGTACTTCCCATAAAAACACCAAACCAGAAATTAGATATAATTCCTGCCCATTTTTTTTCATACAATGAAGCTAATTTTTTTGTCATTCTTTTTCCTAAACTTAGCTTAAGCAATGGATGTTCTTGAATACGGTAATAAATATGATTATGCTTGTCACGATTAGCAATACTTCCGGCTATAATTCCTGATAGAAACAGAAAAACTCCAGCTATAGCCGCATGAAAAATTGCTGCAGAATAAATAGGATTCAGGTCATTAATTAAAACAGGCCACTTTTCTTTAGCAATATTATAATGAAAAACTTCATCAATTAGCCAGATTCCTAGTAATGAAACTGGGAAGGCAATAATAACATTCCCAACGAATGCAATAAACTGTGAGCGGAATACACGAGCAAAAAATATAGCAAACTCTTTATACTTGTACTCATTCTTATCTTGATCTTTGTGTTTAAAACCTTCTTGTAAGGCTCTTACCAATGCAGAGGCTGTCATTGCTGGTTGCTTTGTTGCCAATGTAAATCCGAGGATATAAATTATAATAAATCCTATAGAATAATTCATACTATATAAGAAAACATGACCAAAGCCACTTGCCTCTACTTTTCCTAATAATAGTTTGATGATACACAATAAGCCAACTATAAACCCACCACCAGCTGCAGAATAAAACATCTTGTAATATTCCTTACGGCTGTTTGTAATATAATGTTCTCCCGTATTGGCTGTATGCTGTGTTATTTCATAAGATAGAAGTTGCGTACTCTCATTGATTAGTTTATCGATATTATTTTTATCACAATTGTATTTAATCAATATATAAGAGAGGTAAATTGTATTCTTATCAGCATCTTTCTCTTCTGCCTGTATTAAAAGTGGTAATAATGATTTAAGACGATTAAGTTGTTGATGGATTCGTAACAAGCTCTGATTTACTCGTAATGAAATCCCAAATTTACTACTATTTTTAAAGGCCGTTTCTATATAATCTGTACATTGTTTGTGCAGGATAATCAATTGTTTATAACCAAGATCATCGGGATGCATAAAGTTTTCGCTAGATTCAATCAGCTTCTCACTTATTAGCAACAGCTCTCGCTGAAAGGCAAGAAATGGACTTTCATAATTTTCATATTCAGGTACCATCTGGATTACATCAGTTTCCATGGCACATCCACATATACGATAGGTAATAACCTCCATCGCAAAAACCAATTCGGTTAGCGATGACTTCTCATCACTCGATTCATAAATAGAACGAAATTCTAATAAAGAGTACAACTCCCATATTTGCTCCTCTGGTATTTTTTTAATCCATAGCGGATCTGTCTTAACAAAGAATACCTGATTTAGTATAAATTGTAACGTGTCTTTTTCGGGTTGTTCAGGAATTAATTTAGCAAATAATCGCCTGCGGACTTCATAAAAGAAATTGGCATTCTGTAGAATACCTGCATCAGAAAGGATTTTATTAAATTTTTTCTTTTCTAAATGGGCACTAACACAGTCCATCAGACCATCACGATAATTTTGATTTCCCTTAAGCAAATCAATAAGTTCTGATAAATCTACAACAGTTGTTTTTTTTATTTTTTTTGGACGAACCAAATTCACTAATTCTACCAGTAACTCTACATTCCCTTTGTTATATTCCCATAACTTTTGGTCTTTAAAGTTTTCTTCAAAATAGCGCTTTAAGGTCATTTTTGGTTTTCTCCTCAATCTCATTCTAATCAAATTTAATTATTACGAATCCTTTTTTATCTGATACAAAAAAGTAGTTCGTTCTTGTTATGCAATATACTATCTAAAAATCACACTCTTTTTAATTTTTTCATAAAGAATTCTTACAACACATTATTTAGATAGAATTTTAATTTCATTATTCCTTTTATTTTTGCCTCCAAAGAATCAAAAAAACAACATATCATCCAACATTTTCTGGAGCTCTTACTACTCTTAAAACAAATCATAAATAGCTAATTTTTAAACCTTTTATGGCTACCAATACATTTTAATAATCTAATAAACATTTATATCGTTAAAAGTGAATTTCAGTTTAAAATAAGTCCTTAAATTTTAAATGATGTGACCTTTTAGATTTTAAATAAAAAATTAATCATCATACCCTTTTTAGTCTAAATAGACAACAAATCACTCCATAAAACATCAAAAGAGGCTATTTCACGTTGGTGAAATAGCCTCTTTTTTTAAAACTTATTCTTTTAATCTTCTATTATCTTATAGGTTCTGCATTAAACCCTTTACTTTTGATAATAGCAACTATTTCTTCTTCAGTAATCCCTTCTGATTGAACTGTGAGGATTTTATCACTACTATCTGTATCTACATTCCATTGACCGATACCATCATTATTATCTAAATCAGACTTTACTTTCGCTACACATCCACCACAATTTAGAGTTGTTTTGAATTGAATATTTTTCTTTTCCATATTTATTGATATTTTTTATTATTATTTGATACCGCAAATTTATGTTGATCTCCTTTCAATTCGTTTACAATATTCCTTGTATGATTTGTGATATTTACTGATTAAGCGATAAATAATTTGGCTTTAGAATTTCATTCTTTGTATTCGAACGGCATTCAAGATAGCTAATAATGCAACACCTACATCGGCAAATACAGCTTCCCACATAGTGGCAAGTCCGCCTGCACCAAGAATCAATACAATTGCTTTTATAGAAAATGCTAATACTATATTTTGCCAAACTATTTTTTTGGTTTGCTTACCAATATGTATTGCCATTGGTATTTTAGAAGGCATATCGTCTTGTATTACGACATCGGCAGTTTCAATGGCAGCATCACTTCCTAGACCTCCCATAGCAATACCTGCATCACTTAAAGCAATAACTGGAGCATCATTTACTCCATCACCCACAAAAGCTACACTGCCATTGCGAGTCTTGATTTCTTTCACCTTATTAACTTTGTCTTCAGGGAGTAAATCTCCGTAAGCATTATCTATTCCTAATTGTCTTGCAACATAATCCACAACGGTACTTTTATCACCACTCAGCATTGTAACTTTTATATTCATACTGTGCAATTTATCTATTGCTATTTTAGCATCTGCTTTAATACTATCTGAGATTGTAAGATACCCAGCAAATTTTTTATCGTAAGAAACAGCAATTACTGTATAGACAATATTTGATGTATCTATATTGTAATTAATATTAAATTTATCAAGCAACTTAAAATTACCAACCAATAATTCCTTTCCATTTACTGTTGATTTAAGCCCATATCCAGCTATTTCTTCTGTTTCAGACAAATTAATGGTGTTATCAACCTCTCCTACATAATTATGAATAGCTGAAGCAACTGGATGCGTACTCTGACTTTCCAATGCATTAACCATTTTAAGGATTTCATCTTTGTCAAATTCAGGTTTTATTATCACTTCCTGAACTTTAAAAACACCCTCGGTCATTGTTCCTGTTTTATCGATTACCACGTTTTGAACATTTGCAAGAATATCCAAGAAATTAGAACCTTTAAACAAGATACCATTATGACTTGCTGCCCCAATTCCTCCAAAATATCCCAAAGGAATAGAGATTACCAACGCACAAGGACAAGAAATAACTAAAAATACCAATGCTCTATACAACCACTCACTAAACACATAATTATCAACAAAAAGAGCTGGTAATAATGTAATTACAATTGAAAGCAACACTATAATTGGCGTATATACCTTCGCAAACTTACGAATGAACAATTCTGTAGGTGCTTTTTGAGCAGTTGCATCCTGTACCAATTCTAATATTTTACTTAACTTACTATCTGAGTAAGCTGCAGTTACTCTTACCTGACTTACCGTATTCAGATTAATCATACCTGCCAATACCGTTTCTCCTTTTGCTTTCGTATCAGGTTTACTTTCTCCAGTAAGTGCGGCTGTGTTGTACGAAGCTGTTTCTGAAATAAGTCCTCCATCCAGTCCCAATTTTTCTCCAGGCTTTAACTGGATAATATCTCCGATTTTTGCCTCTTCTGCTTTTATAACTACCAGCTTACCTCCTTCTAGTATCGTAACCTCATCTGGACGTTGATCTAATAAAGCTTTGATATTTCCTTTAGCACGCGATACTGCAAGTGTTTGAAACACCTCACCTACTGCATAAAATAACATAACTGCTACAGCCTCGGGATATTCGCCTATAGCAAAAGCTCCCATTGTAGCGATAACCATAAGAAAAAACTCTGAAAAGAAATCTTTATAACGAATACTTTCTATAGCTTCTTTTATTACTGGTAATCCAACTGGAATATATGCGGCTATGTACCATACCAATCTTACCCAGTTGGTAAACCAATCCTGTGGAAAATAATTATCTAATCCTATACCTAAAAGTAATAAGACTAATGAAATTCCAGATGGTAAAAATAACTGAAATGCCGTTTTACCCTCGAGATCGTGACTGTGATCATGATCATGTCCGTGACTATGATTATGATGATCTCCTTTTTTCTCCTTTTTTACGTGACTATGACCATAATTATGCTTATTTTCCTCTTTTTTTTGAAGTTTTAAATAAACATCAGTGCTACAACATTGCTTTGACATATCTAATTATTTTTTAATTCTATGTCAAAACTATCACTCTATTTTGGGAACCTGGTTGCAAATGCAGGATGGCTTTTTTGAGAACAATTTTCACAAATTCCTTTCATTACAAAATTGACACTTTCTAATAAGAATTTTTCAGGAAGTTGAATTGGTGGTATCGAGATGCTTTCAAGACAATAGGTATTATGACAATGGTTGCAGTTAAAATGAACATGTAACTCTCCAAGCGTACACATACAGGATTCCATGCAAATTGAATATTTCATAGAACCAGATCCATCGTCAATAGTATGGATAAGTAAATTTTCATGAAACAAAGTCAAAGTTCTAAAAATGGTCGATTTATTGACAGTTTCTAACTCCGTCTCAAGATCTGTTAGGCTAAATGCTTTTTTAAATTCAGTCATCGTATTGAATATCAATAACCGCACTGCTGTTGGTTTTATATTCCTGTTCAATAACTTTTTTTCTAAATCTTTCATCTTTTACACTTTGCTTACACTTTTATAACAAACTTAGAAAAAAAAACCACAAAAAATTACTATTACCAACGTCTTAAACATTTTTATAAAATAGGAATAACTCATTTTGTATTCTATTCCGAATGTTACAATCTATCTATTATACAATAACACAACATTAGGCAATCTACCTAATTACAAATAATGGATATAGCCTATTTCTGGCAGATACATACAATTCTCGCAATTATCGTATTCAAAAGTTGATTTAGCTGGTTGTTCAAAATTGGCTTTTAAAAATGCATCTGAAAACAAAGCATATGGCGGAAATTTGGCAATATGATTTTTGAGCATTTTGTGCGCTTCCACAACTGGCGCTCCATAAAGTTTTTCAAACCTTCCAATTTTATATTTAGTAAAAGTACCGTAATGCACAATAATCTTCAATGACAAAGGAATTTCTATACCAAGCTGAAAGGAGAGTTTGGCTACTTCTTTTTTAAAATTATCATACATTATTTCTATCTGATTTATTGTATCATCAAACGAAGGTATTTTGCGGTATTTATAAAACAATATAGCATCTCCTTCTATCTCAGAGACTTCTAGGTTGAGATTATTACTGTTTATTATTGACTTTAGAAGATTTTCAGTTATGTATTTCCCGATAAACATATTGGTATTTATAACAAAGTCCGTAAAACCAGATATATCTGGAATTATAACAATTCCTATTTCATATTCAGCCGTCTGTTCCTGTATCATATTTATTTCTGATTAATAGATAAAATTTGGTTGGGACTCTATATTATAATTCTATTTTGATACTTAATTCTCTCCAACTCCTTTTATCTTTTTTATGTAATTTCATGGACTTGTTAAATAATATATCAAATCCTTTTTCTGTTTTTTTTTGTACAAACTTAAGTATAGCATTGTGCGGTAGTATAATATTATTCCTTGTTTGATTTATAACTTTTACTGATTGATAATGGCTGTAAGTGGTAATAAAAAACTAATTCATCACTTAGTAACTCTTAATTTAGATCATTGTTTTATAAGTCAATATCTATTTATTGTCTTAGACATTTTACCCAGTTAGGCATTTATAATGAGTAGTAAATTAATTTTTAATAGTAAGTTTGCCTATACATTTATAATATAAAATTTTATCAAACAAGGAATATGAATATATTATTCGTCAAAAACATGGTTTGCAACCGCTGTATAATGGTAGTTCAAGATGAACTTGAAAAGCTTGGAATGGACTTTACCAGCATTAAATTGGGAGAAGTTACTCTTACAAAGGAATTAACCTCCGACGAAAGAAATTCACTGGAAAATGTACTGGTCCCTTTAGGTTTTGAAGTAATTGATGATAAAAAAAGTAGAATCATCGAAAAGATAAAAAATACCATCATCGATTTGGTACATCATCAGGATAATGATTCAAAAAACAATTTATCTGATATATTGAGCAAAGAACTCAACCATGACTACAATTATCTTTCTAATCTCTTTTCTGAAGTAGAAGGTACTACAATAGAAAAATATTTTATTGCTCAAAAGATTGAGAAAATAAAAGAACTTTTAGTTTATGATGAATTATCCTTAAGTGAAATCGCAGATCGTTTGAACTATTCGAGTGTTGCTTATCTTAGCAATCAATTCAAAAAAGTTACTGGATTAACTCCTAGTCACTTTAAACAGATTCGTGAAGACAGAAGAAAACCATTAGATAAGGTATAAGTAAATATTACAAATCAAATCCATAATTCCGCAATAGCATTCATAGATATTGTCGCCAACTTTGCAATTGAAATACAATACGCAAAATATGACGACAAATAAAAATAAGGAAACAATTTATATTCCTTTAGCAGATGTAGAAAGTGAGCACTGTGCATTAATCATAAAAAAAGGTTTGGCACAGGTTAAAGGTGTCGAAACCTACGAAATAGAAATAAATAACCGCAGGGCAGCTATTACAGTTACCAACAATGAGGTAGTTGGTAATGCCGTTAAGGCCATTAAAGACCTTGGATATGGTGTCCCGACGGTTAAAAATACTTTTCCAGTTCTTGGAATGACCTGTGCCTCTTGTGCAGGCAGTGCAGAAAATATCGTGAAATTTGAATCTGGAGTCATTGATGCTTCTGTAAACTTTGCAACAGGAAATCTAACGGTAGAGTACCTTCCTAATATAACAGATTCTTCTAAGTTACAGAAAGCTCTTCAGGCTGTTGGTTACGACTTACTCATTGTAGACGAAACGAAACAACAGGAATCATTGGAAGTTATCCATGCTGATAAATTCAGAAAATTAAAAAATAAAACTATTTGGGCAGTTATACTATCGTTACCTGTTGTAGTTATTGGTATGTTCTTTATGGATATGCCATATGGCAATGAAATCATGTGGTTCTTTTCAACTCCTGTAGTTCTTTGGCTGGGTAAAGACTTCTTCATAAACGCATGGAAGCAAACAAAACACCGCTCTGCGAATATGGATACGTTAGTTGCATTGAGTACAGGAATTGCTTATTTATTTAGTGTATTTAACATGCTTTTCATGGATTTCTGGCATCAGCGAGGATTACATGCTCACGTATATTTTGAAGCAGCTGCTGTAGTTATTACATTCATTCTATTAGGTAAATTGTTAGAAGAAAAAGCAAAAGGCAATACCTCCTCAGCTATTAAAAAACTAATGGGCTTACAGCCAAAAACTGTGATGGTTATACAAGCTGACGGAACTGAAAAACAAATTGCTATTGAAGATGTGAGTGTTGGAGCTATTATTTTGGTTAAACCAGGTGAAAAAATTGCTGTCGATGGAATAGTCACTTCTGGTAACTCATATGTTGACGAAAGTATGCTTAGCGGTGAACCAGTTCCTGTATTGAAAAAAGAGCATGAAAAAGTGTTTGCCGGAACTATAAATCAAAAAGGAAGCTTTCAATTTAAAGCAGTTAAAGTAGGCAAAGAGACCATGCTTGCTCAGATCATAAAGATGGTTCAAGATGCTCAAGGGAGTAAAGCTCCTGTTCAGAAATTGGTAGATAAGATTGCAGGTATTTTTGTTCCAATTGTAATTGGAATAGCCATTCTTACTTTTATTACTTGGTTGGTACTAGGAGGAGAAAATGCTGTAGCACAAGCATTAATGGCCGCAGTTACTGTATTGGTTATTGCATGTCCTTGTGCCTTGGGTCTGGCTACTCCTACTGCAATAATGGTTGGTGTTGGTAAAGGTGCAGAAAACGGTATTTTGATTAAAGACGCTGAAAGTTTGGAGCTAGCAAGGAAAGTCTCTGCTATTGTCTTAGACAAGACTGGAACCATTACGGAAGGAAGGCCTCAAGTTACTGGAGTTAAATGGCTTGACGATAAAGATGCAACAAAAGAGATCTTAATTAGTATTGAAAAACAATCTGAACATCCTTTGGCCGAAGCCGTAGTAAAAAATTTCGAGGATGTACAAACTGTCCTATTATCAGATTTTGATAGCATCACTGGTAAAGGAGCAAAAGCCTCTTATATGGGGCAAACTTATTTTGTAGGTAACAAAAAATTATTAGAAGAAAACAATATTACTATTGCCGATCAATTATTAAATCAGGCAGGTGTATGGAGCAAAGAATCAAAAACTGTAATTTGGTTTACTGATAGTAAGCAGGCATTGTCTGTTATTGCAATTTCTGATAAAATCAAAGAAACATCTGTTGAAGCTATCAAGCAAATGCAAGATATGGGTATTGAACTCTATATGCTTACTGGAGACAACGAAGCGACTGCAAAAGCTATCGCTGAGCAAACTGGAATTAAACATTATAAGGCTGAAGTATTACCACAGCACAAAGCCGATTTTGTAAAAGAATTGCAACAGCAGGGTAAAACAGTGGCAATGGTAGGCGATGGAATTAATGATAGTACCGCACTAGCAACAGCTGACGTAAGTATTGCAATGGGTAAAGGAAGTGATATTGCTATGGACGTAGCAAAAATGACCATTATTTCATCTGACTTGACAAAAATACCACAAGCCATCCGTTTATCTAAACAAACGGTACTAACAATTAAGCAAAATCTGTTCTGGGCTTTTATCTATAATCTTATTGGTATTCCTCTTGCTGCTGGTATATTATATCCCATTAATGGATTTTTGTTGAACCCAATGATCGCTGGTGCAGCAATGGCTTTAAGTAGTGTAAGTGTAGTTAGTAATAGCTTACGTTTGAAATGGAAAAAATAAACATAAATGAAAGAAGCCGTCTAATTTAGACGGCTTCTCTATTTCTTTTCTAAAATGATTATAACTCTACCGTAACTTTTTACATAGATACCGTGGAGTTTTTTTATATCCTTTTATTCTTTGTGGTAAGGACATCTTGAATCTGAAATGGAATAACTAGCTTTATTACTATCATCCGTTTTTTTAATACCTTTAAATTGCTCTTCTATTACAGCTTTCTGTTCAGCAGGAACGTCTTCTATCTTACGGAGCGTATTAACTTGTATGTGTGGCCAACTCGTAGTACCTCCATCATCTCCAAAATTAAATTCGAAAAATATAATTTGTTCATATTGCAGCTGAAGAACTTTCTTATTTAAGATTTTATCATGTACTCTTTGAACCCACATATTCACATTCATTTCAACAGTTGGCACAAAACGATTCACAAAAGGAACATTTAATATTCCTCCTTGTGCTCCAGTTTTATTTTTTGATGACATATGAATTGAGATATACTCATCAATTTCTTCTCCATTTATAGAATCCCTTAATCGCAAATCTGGTCTTACTGAATATGGATATAATTCGTGAGCAAGTATTCGCTGTGTATAAATTTTATTTTCGCGAGGATCATTTTCGTGAGTTAGTTTTTCATGTACCCATTTTGGTGCTGGATCATCTAGATTAATTGGTCCGTCGTGACTTGTATCTGCACCTCCCATTGTTTTTGAAATCGAAAGATGATCAAAATCCCAAGCTTTAATGCCTTTTGGAAATTCTGGTGCTCCACCAATTACATATTTCCCTTTTTGAGAAACAAGGTCACCTAATAAGGTAATAGTACTTCCATGAGGAATTACACCGCTACGCGAAATAGAATAATCTGGAATAAAATAGGGTCCATCTAAACCAAATCCAGGTTTTAGTTCTTTTGCAGGAACTACGCCATAGTATTTTTGCCCTTCTTTTAATTGACTTATGGCTATATACTCAAATGCGCCTTGATCATTTTTTATTTTGACAAGCGTTTCATCTTTGTATTCCCCTTTAAATTTATACTTAATTCTATCTTCTTCTGATTGAGTAAGAATACCTCGATCTTCTTCAATTGATTTTGCGGTAGCTGCATGATTGTAAAGATCGCTAAGCCAAAGATACATTCCATTTTCCTCATGAATTGGCGTATATTTTAAATCTTTTTGACCTTCTATTTTATTTACACTTTTAATACTTTGTTCATACTTTACAGCTCCACAAAATTGTTCGCTAACTCCACCTCGATTGCGTATACCACCAGGAACTAAAGAGAATGTTAATGCCTCAATATATTCTTCGCATTCAAAACTATATTTTCCGGGAATCGTTCCTAAGTTTACACCGGGTGAAGGCATAATGGTTGTATGCACTCCTGTACCTATTCGCCCATGTTTCTTATCATTATCACTTTTATAACTTACCCATGTTCCTTCTAATAATTCTAAAACACCATATTCAGCCTTTTTTTCTTGAGCTTCTACAGTTTCATCTGTAAAAGGTTTCATTTCATCATTAATAGTTAACTTTCCGTATTCTTTAAATTTTTCCCAAAGATCCGAAGATCCAACTGCCTTGGCATAAAACTTTTTTTCTACAATTTCTTCTTTTGGTTTAAGCATGATATATCTTTTTTTAGTTACAAATTTGGGGATTCACAAGTTGAACTTAAATTATATATATAAATCCATTGCCTATTTCATAAAAGCGACTAGTTATTCTTTTACTACATAAAGGCATACAATAATAACGTAAAATTTGAAAAACTAACTAGGTGTTTTTACTCGTTTTATATCAATATAATTAAGATAATTTTTTACAAAATAAAACTAAGCTTAAGTTTGTACTATCCTTTTGGAAATATTTCAAAACAAGGCAATTCACAATTATTTTTTAAATGGTACACAAATTGTACAAGCCTATAATAAGTCACAACCAAAAACCAAATCATTCTAATTTTAAAACATTTAAAATGAAAAAAACACTATTTTTTATCTTAACAATAGGAGCAGTTACTATTACGCAAGCACAAACCATAGAATCGAGAAACCACAGCACAGTTGGCTATATTAAAGCAAATGGTACTATTGAGAACAGTAATCATTCTACAGTAGGTTATATCAAAAGTAATGGCACAATAGAAAACAGCAACCACAGTACAATTGGATATATAAAAAGTAATGGGACTATCGAGAACAGTAACCATTCTACTGTAGGTTATGTAAAAAGTAACGGAACTGTAGAGAACAGTAATCATTCGACTATCGGTTACATTAAAGATGACGGAACTGTACAAAATAGCAATCATAGTACAATTGGCTATGCTAGAGGGGTGAGCAAAGAATGGGCTGCTGTAGTTTATTTCTTTTTCAACTTTGATTAAAACCTACAATTTTGTCAAAATAGAAAGTCTAATTGATGCGTTCAAATTCAATTTTAATTAACATAAACTATATAACTATCATCTAAATAGCAGTTCTCAAATAACAATACTATTCAAGATTCTTATTTTTTTAGATTTTTAAATCCCTAACTATAAGTACGATTCATAAAAGCGACTGAGCCAATACAATAGATCAACTAGTTTATTCTATAGTATTCCAACCTTTTTATTTAACTTAGCGCAACCGTTTTTGGATGGCAAAAAACTGTCGACAAAATAGAATTCGGTCTTTGTAACGCATTAAAAAAACAGCATAACTACTCATTATTTCAATGCATTACAAATAAAAAACTCACTAATAACTTAGTTAATTTAAAAAACTATGAACACATTTGATTTTGGCATTGTCGGACTCGGCGTAATGGGTCGTAACCTACTTTTAAACATTGCCAGCCAAAAATTTGCTGCTGCAGGTTTAGATTTAGATACAGAAAAAGTCAACTCTTTACAACAGGAGGCTGATTCAGAGCATACATTAGAAGCAACAACAGATGTTAAACATTTTGTAGAACTTATCAAACGCCCAAGAGCGATTATGTTGTTGGTACCTGCAGGTAAGCCTGTCGATAGCGCAATTCAAAGCCTTTTACCTCATCTGGATGAAGGTGATATTATAATAGATGGTGGAAACACTTACTTTACTGATACTGACAGAAGATTTCTTGAATTATCTGCTAAAGGAATTCATTTCTTTGGAATGGGAATTTCTGGCGGTGAGCAAGGAGCACGATTTGGTCCTAGCATGATGCCTGGGGGTGACAAAAAAGCCTACGAAAGACTTCGTCCTATTTTTGAAGCTATAGCTGCCAAAGTAGATGGAGAACCATGTGTAGAATATTTAGGAAATGGTTCAGCAGGTAACTATGTAAAAATGGTTCACAATGGAATTGAGTACGGAATCATGCAACTTATTTCTGAAATTTATGACCTGATGAAACGTGGTTATAATCTTGATGAAGATACCATAGAAAATACTTTTAATGAGTGGAATCAAACTGATCTTAAATCATTTCTAATCGAAATTACAGGAGCTATTCTTAAAGTAAAAGAACCAAATGGAGAACGATTGATTAATCTAATATCTGATTGGGCTAAATCTAAAGGAACAGGAAAATGGACTTCTCAAAACGCTATGGATTTACAAGTACCAGTTCCTACCATTGATGCAGCAGTTTTTATGCGTGATATGTCAAAAAGCAAGCCTGAAAGAATTGAAGCTGCTACCAAATTAGTTTGGAATGACAAACAGGCCACTGTAAACGCACCCGAAGCAATTAGTGCACTAAAAGATGCATTATTCTTTTCTATCCTAATTACTTATGCTCAAGGATTGGCACAACTTAAAACTGCTTCTAAAGAATATAATTACGAACTAAATTTAGAGACTGTTACAAAAATATGGCGTGGTGGTTGTATCATTCGTGCAGATGTTCTTGAAGATTTTAGAAAAGCATTTGCAACGAATCCTAATTTACCAAACATTCTTTTAGATACTGATATTGCAGCTAAATTCAATGAAACTCAAGCTGGTATTAGAGAAGTTATTCAATTTGCTGTACAAAAAGGATTACCTGTAGCTGGACTTATGAACTCATTAGCATATTTTGACTCTTATAGATCTGAGAATCTTCCGACTAATATGATTCAAGCACAACGTGATTATTTTGGAGCACATACCTACGAACGCACTGATCTCCCGGGTACTTTTCATACCCAATGGAATGATTAAGAAACTTTAAGTGAAAACAATGAATAATGTCAAAAATACTGATCCAACTATAATTGTTATTTTTGGATCATCCGGTGACTTAGCAAAAAGAAAGCTTTTTCCAGCATTTCAAAATCTATTCCTCGATGGCCGTATGCCAGAAAAATTTCAGATTATTGCCCTAGGAAGAGCTGAAAAAAGTGATGAAGAATTTCGTAATTATGTAATAGAAAACTTAAAGAGTTTTTCAAGAAAAGGAGCGCTTTCTAACGAAGAAACGCAGCAATTCATTTCTCATATTACTTATTTGAGACATGATATTGACAAAGAAGAATCCTATCACGAATTAGATGCAAAGCTATCTAGTATTGATGCCGATTTTGGTGTACGTGCCAATAGACTTTTTTATCTTTCTATAGCACCTTCATTTATAGCTACAATTTCAGGTAACATGAAAAAGTTACGTCTTGCTGCCAAAGCAAAACGAGATCGAATCATTATCGAAAAACCATTTGGTTATGATAAAAGCTCTGCGATCGAACTTAATGAAATGTTATCACAGACTTTTAAGGAAGAACAGATTTACCGTATTGATCATTATCTAGGTAAAGAAACCGTTCAGAATATCCTTGCATTCCGTTTTGGAAACTCTATGTTTGAGCCATTATGGAGTCGAAACTTTATTGATTTTGTTCAGATTACTGTAGCAGAAGAAGTGGGCGTTGAAGAGCGCGGTGGTTTTTATGAAGGAGTTGGTGCTTTAAAAGATATGATACAGAACCATTTACTTCAGATTTTATGTATGACTGCTATGGAAGCACCTGCTTCATTAGGAGCTGATGACATACGAAACCGTAAAGCTGATGTACTAAAATCTATCCGACGTATAAAACCTGAAGAAGTTAATCATTACACTGTTAGAGGCCAATATGATGAAGGTTTTATAAAAGGTAATCCCGTTCCTGCATACCGAAACGATAAAGGCATCGCTCCTGACTCGAATACAGAAACCTATGTGGCAATGAAAATTTATCTAGATAACTGGAGATGGCAAGGTGTTCCTTTTTACCTGCGTACAGGAAAAAGAATGCAAGAAAAACAATCTTCGATTATCATCCAGTTCAAACCAGTACCTCATTCCTCGTTTTCATATGATAATCAAGGAATGACTCCTAATAGGCTTATCATAAATATTCAACCTGCAATGGATATTAAGTTACAGTTTATGACTAAGAAACCTGGTTTGTCTCTTTCTTTACAACCTGCAGAAATGATTTTTGATTATTTTCAATGTTCTACAATGTCGCCAGAAGCTTATGAGACTCTGCTCTCTGATGCTTTAGCAGGAGATCCTACACTATTTATGCGTTGGGATCAGGTTGAACAGGCATGGGATGCAATTGATACGATTCAGGAAGTATGGAAAAATAATACCCCAACTGATTTTCCTAATTATAAAGCAGGAAGCTGGGGACCTGAAGCAGCAAATGAATTACTTGCCCGTCAAGGACACGCTTGGGTTGCTAACACACAAAATATTGTGAAATAAAAAGTTTAAAATGATACAGATATATAATACTATAGAAGCCATTAATAGTAAAGCTGCTGCCCTTTTTGTAGCATCTGCACAAAAAGCAATACTTGAAAAAGGAAGCTTTACAGCCGTACTTACAGGAGGTTCATCTCCAGCAGGTATATACAAACTATTAGCTTCTCCCGAATACCAAACTAAAATTGACTGGAATAAGGTCTATATATTTTGGGGCGATGAACGCTGGGTACCTCTAGAAGACGATCGCAGTAATGCAAAAATGTCTTTTGATACTCTTTTAAGCCATGTGCCTATTCCTGAAAATAATATATTCCCAATGTACAAAGATGGGATTTCAGCCGAAGATTATGCCGCTGAATATGAAGAGTCTATTAGAAGTATTTTAGGTCCTGACGGAAAATTTGATCTTATTTTGTTAGGTCTTGGTGATGATGGTCATACTGCCTCTCTTTTTCCAGGTGAAGCTGTATTGCATGAGCAAACAAAATGGGTAGCTGCCTACCGATTAGAATCACAAAATATGCATCGTATTACTTTAACAGCTCCTTTAATAAATAAAGCAGAGAAGATAGTTGTAGTTGCTTTTGGTCAAAAAAAGGCTCATGCCTTGAAAGAAGTATTATACGGAGATTATAATCCTAATACCTACCCAATGCAATTAATTAAACCTGTTTCGGGAGAATTATTGTTTTTAGTAGATAATAGTGCCGCTGGAATTAATAACCAAGGGGCAACTGAAGCTATTTTAGGTCTTTCATAAAAAACTAAAATATGTTTTTTTGAATTAGATACTCTCTATTTTAAAATTTACTTCATAAAAAGTGGCAGTTTCATGAGTTTTGAAACTGCCACTTTTTCTTTTATACCATTCTTAAGAAGAATATACTATTTAATTCTAGCTGTATAACTAGTTTGGAATTTTACTGGGCGAAACGCCAAATTTATTCTTAAAGGCTGTCGAGAAATGATTATAGTGTTTATATCCAACCTGACGAGCTACTTCTGCAACTGTCCAGCCTGATGAGTATGATAAGAGCTGATAAGCCTCCTCCATTCTTTTATCTACTACAAATTCATGAATAGTCATTCCGAAGAGCAGTTTAAAAGAGCTTTGTAGTTTTGTACGATTCATAAAAGTCAGCTCTGTCATTTGTTGAATTGTATAATGTTCCGCTTTAACCGATGCAAGAAGTTCTTTGAGATAAAAAAGTCTTTCCTTATCTATTTTGGATATATTGGTTAAAAGTTTTGTTGGTAAACTATTTGTAGCCTTATGTATTTTTATGGTAAGCAATTCTAGTAATTTACTCTCTATAAAAAACTTCTTTAAATCGCCTACATAAGGGCAATCATAAAGTTGTTTGATGATGCGATAAATATCCGGGCATATCGGATATGCTTGCCCTCCTAAAATAGCGGCTCGACTTCCTTTTAAAGCAAAAGCAAAATCCTGAAGTAAAGACAATTGTTCTCCGAATTGTTTTTTAAGCCATTCTTCAGACAGTTCGATTTCAACAGTTGTAGCACCCGAACAAATTGGAAAAGTCAAATAACCATCTAAATAAGGCTCAAAAAATAGCATATGCTGCCCCTGATAGGTAGGTAAAACAGAACCATTGCTCTCACGTGATTCATACAAAGTTACTCCAGTAGAGAGTTCAAAATGCATTTGGATATAGCCTGATGTACTTAGAACTTTTAATTTTTGTTGTTCAAAAATATTCTTTTTGTAGAAATGAATGAATACTCCATCAATTTGAATTGTACGTTTTTCAATCTTAAATTCCTTCGTTTCAATCTTGGTTTGTGTCTCTAAAATACTTTCTTGGCCAGACAATATATATCCCCGATTTACTTCGATAACAGTTTTGGGAAGAGTTAACTGGGTGTTTTTTAATTCAATTTTCATCATAACATACTAATCCTAGATATTACTGCTATTACCGTATATAATGCTGTTAATACCGTATACCTATCTCTTTATTTTTGCACTTGTTTTTATTAAGTCTTAATAATGCAAATTTATAAATTAAATGAAATACTTATACTATACAGCTACATTTTTGATTTTCTTCTGTTCGATAATAACAGAGGTAACAGCACAAAATTTATCTAAACGCATACATGGTCAGGTTCTTTTTGAAAATGGATCGGCAATTCATTCTGCAAATATCATACTAATTGGCGCTAATCTCCATGTACAAACCGATGCTCAAGGTTATTTTAATTTAAACACAATTCCTACAAAGTCTGATACCTTAAAGGTAAGCTATATGGGAATGAAGACTGAATCACGAGTTTTGCACCTCCTAGACAAAAAAGACTTAGAACTTATATTTATCCTTTCAGATGGATCTGTTCAAATTAATGAAATTAAAGTTTACGGAAAGAGTGCTAATAAATCAGCTAAAAGAGAAACAGTTAAAGCTGAGATCATCGATACGAAAGCTGTTCAGGGACAGGCTGCTACTCTAGTTGAATTAATGAATCAGGCAGCAGGGGTACGCATACGCCAGTCAGGAGGATTAGGTGCTAACACTAATATCATGCTAAATGGTTTTCAAGGAAAGGCTATTAAGGTCTTTAAAGACGGAATCCCTACAGATTACCTGGGTAATGCATTCAATATTTCAGCAATTCCAATCAATATGCTCGAACGTGTTGAGGTTTTTAAAGGTGTATTGCCTACCAATATTGGTGCAGACGCACTCGGAGGAGCTATTAACATGGTTTCTCGTGCAGATCAACAGCGTTATTTAGCCTTATCCTATGAGTTAGGTTCCTTTAATACGCATAGAGTATCAGCCAATTTATTGTATAATACTCCTGATCGCAAACTTTTCTGGGGTTTAAATTCTTTCTACAATTATTCAGATAATAATTATTCTGTTATAGCAAGTGTGCCTGATCAAGAAACAGCTAATGTAATTCCGACAAAAGTAAAACTCTTCCATAATGCTTATAAGCAAATCTATGCGGAAGCTTTTATCGGGTTACGAGATTTATCTTGGGCAGATGAATTTCGTGTAGGATTGACATCTTTTTACATCAAGCGTGACAATCAGTTTGCTGCATTGATGGAAAAACCATACGGCGCATCATATAATGAGCAGTACACACCTATTATTCCTACTGTACGATATAAAAAGAAATTTATAGATGGCCGTCTTGATGTTGATCAATTTTTAGTGTACAGTAAAATCAATAGTCTTCATGTGGATACTTTAAGAGGATCATATGATTGGTTTGGTAAATATCATCCTCCTGTTAATCAAAATCAGCGTGGGGAAAGTGGAAATCCATCTCTTTTAGATGCTTGGTTTGCTAATTTCACCTCTCGAACTGGAATAAATTATTCGCTTTCTGCTAATCATAACATTGCTTTCAACTTTATCTACAATGCTTTTTCTCGAACTGGAAAAGATCCCTATGGAGCCAAAACTACTGGTCAGAATCCTGTAGACTTGCAAAGTCTGCCAGCTGATTATAACAAAGCTATAGCAACATTGGGACTGAACTCTAACCTAATGGATGAAAAACTAAAAAATAGCTTTCAGCTTAAATTCTATCATGCCAATATGGTTGGGCAAGAGGTTGATGTAAATACAGCAATGTTAAAAGGAGAAACCTCAAAGGCTACTATCTCTACCTTCGGATTAGCTGAATCCTTAAAATACGATTGGACGAGACAAACCTTCATGAGGATTTCTGGAGAATTGGCTACACGGCTACCTGAACAAAATGAGATACTTGGTGATGGTTCTTTTGCATTATCGAATTTTAATCTAAAACCAGAACGCAGCTTAAATGGGAATATCGGTTTTGGTACTGGTAAAGAAGGTCTTTTTGATTTAGAATTAAATGGTTTTTATCGTATTACCAAAGATTTAATCCATGCAGTGCCTATGAACTTAATTTACACACAAAACATAAATGTTGAGCAAGTTAGAGGCATCGGTTTAGAAACTGACTTGCATGTGACTCCATTATCTTGGTTGCAGCTAAATGGGAACTTCACCTATCAAGATTTCCGCTTGTATCATGTTGAAGATCCTCTGTTGCACTATTTAGAAGGTGCAAGATTACGTAATATGCCTTTCTTCTTTGCCAATTTATCTACCGATGTACATCTTTCAAAAGTCTTTAACAAACAAGATCAATTAAAAATCTATTGGAATATGGGCTATGTACATCAATATTACCTCGATTATATTCCTAAAGATACTGAGCCTAACGGATTTTTAGGTCTTTGGGGAGATGCCAAGGTTAATGCTCCTAATGTCATTCCTACACAAACAATTCAAAGTGCTGGAATGCTGTGGACTCCATGGAAAGATCGCTTATTATCTGTGAATATTGAATGCAAAAATATATTTGATAAAACTGTCTATGATAATTTCCGTGTACAAAATGCAGGTCGCAGCTTTCACCTCAAGCTGAATTATATTTTGAAATATTAATCCTAAAATTAAAATAAATAACGATGAAAAATAGATTTTTAACTACGGTACTATCCTTAACTATGGGTGGTTTAATGCTAACATCTTGCAGTAAAGATGACAATAATGAAACAAGTACAACAGCACCTTCTGCATCGGGTAAATATGTACTCTTAACAGCCGAGAGCACAACAGCAAATGCAGGTTACTATGCAGCTTATACTAATTTGCCAAATGGTCCTGTAGACAATATAGGCGGGTATTCTTTACAAGCTCGAGCTTATGGAGGTTTTAGACATTATAAAAACTGGATTTTTAATAAAGCTACTCTATCAGGAGAAACAGGTGTTGTACGTTTTTCTTTAAATGCTTCTGGAATATTAGAACAATCTGGATTTATAAAATGCGGTACATCGGCACAAAACTTAGTCGTAGATGAAAACACTGGTTTTTATTTTGATGCTGATCGTGGGAAGACAAAAATTCAAAAGTTCAACCCTTCTACTATGAAAAGAACTGGAGAAATTGATCTGACTGAATTAGTAGAAAAAGGCAATGGAATCAGTACTAATGTCACTACTGGAGATCAGACTATTGTTGCAAAAGAAGGAAAATTGTTTGTTAATATTAATTATTCTCGCGAAGGTGGTTCTGGCTTTAATGACAATACTCGCAATTTTACATTAGCTGTTATTGATATTGCAACAAGCAAACCTGAGAAAACTATTGTACATTCTTTTGTGAAAAATCAAGGACATGCTCGTTCCGAATTTCCTGCTTGGACTCAGGCTGCTGATGGAAGTATCTACTTGGTAACAACGGGTTGGGATAATAATAATTTAGGGGTTTTAGAACCACAACCTTCAACAATCTTCCGCATCAAAGCTGGGCAAACCGATTTTGATCAGAGCTGGCATCTAAAATCAACAGATCTTGGTATGCCTTCTGGAGCACAACTATGGAGTTTAAGAGTGTATCATGGAAAGTTATTTGTTGATGTATCTGAGAAGAAAGTTGAATTGCCTTCTTATAGCAATCTAATGGATATTATGTACCGCTTTTATGCTGTTGATATTGAAAGTAAATCGGCCAAACAAATTACAGGTCTTCCTTTAACAACTTTTGGTTTTACCATTGGTAATCTAGAAGTAATTGATGACTCTTTGTTTATTCGAATTATCAACAAAACTGAAGGAGTTAATGGGTACTATAAGTTAAATGCAGATGGTGTTTCGGCAAGTCCTGCCTTTACTATCTCACGTGGTGGAGAAGTTAAAGGTTTTGTACGCTTGTCTGGTAATTAATTGATAAATGGCAATACAAGATAAAAAACAAAAAAGTACTTGGCGTAAAATTAATAACTGGCTCCATCTTTGGCTGGGCTTAACCTCTGGAATTATTGTTTTTGTCATCTGCTTGACTGGCGTAGCCTTTGTTTTTCACGATGAAATAAACAATTTTGTCAATAGAGAAGCACGCTTTGTTAAAGTTGAAGATGGTCTAGAAAAGCTTCCTGTAGATTCTATTTTGGAGAGTGTAAAACAGCAATATCCGAAAATAATGCTGATGCAATATACGAGCTATAAAGACTCCACTAAATCTATAAAGATCATGTGTTTTGATCGCTCAGCAACACCACCGTTGCTGGGTTTAGGAAATATTTATGTGAATCCTTATACAGCTGAGGTATTAAAAATGGATTTTACATATGGCATCTTCCGCTTTATTGCTGAGATACATGCAAATCTATTATTAGGTAAAGTAGGCGCACAGATTGTCCGTATCTCTACCATTATATTTTTGATTGAGTTGATATCAGGATTAATATGGTGGTGGCCAAAGAAATGGAATAAAACGAATATTAATAAGAGTTTTAAGGTAAAATGGAATGCTACCTGGAAAAGGTTAAATATTGATCTGCATAATGTATTAGGATTTTATGCTTTACCATTAGGGATTATCCTAACGATAACTGGATTGATTTTAACCTATGAACCTGTGAAAAATGTTTTTTTTACGGCTTTTAGCGGTACTACTGAGAGAGCCAATTTACAGAAAACATTACCGAAGGCTGATAGCACAAAAGTAGCCATGCCTCTAGCAGATCTTTTGGCTCCTTATGAAAAAGCAGCTGTTCCGCAAATTACTATTGGTATTCCGAGTCCAAAATCAGGGGCTCTAATGATTCGAACCGAGAATGAAACTAGCATGGTAACTTATAGAGGAGATATTACTTATGTGAATATCTATTCGGGTGAAAAATTAGATTTGAATCCTCAGTTATTAACCGAGTTAAAGATGGAGAATATGAATTTGTCACTGCATCTAGGGACTTGGTATGGCTTACCTGCCAAAATTTTAACTTTTATAGTTTGTTTAATCTGTACCAGTCTTCCTATAACAGGTTTTATAATATGGTATAATCGAAAGTTTAAGAAAAAAAGAACCCCAAAAATTATTAATACATAACATTTAAAATTTATGAAATTATCACAAATCTTATTATTTATTATGGTCGTTTTCGGCCTACAAAATTGCATGGCTCACGCACTTTGGGTTGAAACTAATGCTCAAGGAAAAAAAGGAGTTTCACAATTAGTTAAAGTCTATTTTGCTGAAGTTGGTGAAAAATGGGAACCTGTTAATGGCCAGGAATGGGCTATGGTGAAAAACTTTGAACTGTGGTTACAAAGTCCTAAAGGGGAACTAAGTCGTTTGGAAGTGAATTCGCAACAAGATTATTATCAAGCAACTTTCACTCCTAAGGAAGACGGAATCTATCAGGTTATTGTAAAAAACACTTCTATTGGTGCGTTAAACTTTCCAAATACGCCACCTTTTATTCCATATTTCTATGCAAAGTCAACTGTTCAGGTTGGCAATACTAAATCAACGGAAACAAATTATGAATTACCTCTTAATTTTAATTTAACCCAGAAGAAAATCAATCTTTCATTACCTGAATATGCTATAGGGAAAGCTGAAGTAAAATTATTTACTCCTTCTGGTGAATTAAAGACTTTTAAGAATTTACAAAATGGAGTTTTAGATTTTGATTTTACAGAAAAAGGAATCTACCAAATCGAGCTTCAGATTAAAGACGAACGCCCAGGAAAGGATTATGAATTTGCTTTTCATAACTTGACTTCAAATGTATTAGTTTCTAAATAAAAAAAATGGCCATCTTACTTAAGATGGCCATTTTTTATTTTACTACTTTTTAAAAGCAGCTACTCCAGTTTTTAACCAATTTTGGTATTCTTCTGCATCGGGAGTGTATGCAATCGGATCTAATAAATTATCTCCGTTATGATTTACTAACACATAAAAAGGCTGTGCGTTTGTTTTATATTTTATAGTTTGAAACTCGCTCCATTTTTGTCCAACATATTTTATTTTCTTACCTGGTCTTAGTTTAGAATCAATTTCATCACCTGGCGCCAATGGCCTCTTATCATCTACAAACAAAGATATAAGGACAACCTCATTATTCAGTATGGATAAAATTTGCTCTTTTGTCCAAACTTGTTGTTCCATTTTTCGGCAGTTTACACAAGCATATCCTGTAAAGTCAAGTAGGACTGGTTTGTTTACTTTTTTAGCATAAGCCATTCCCAAATCGTAATCATTAAAAGCTAAAATATTATGTGGTGCCATTAAATGTGCTCCTTCTGGAATTTCTCTAGCTGCACTTGCCTCGCTAACTTTACTCGAACCTCCTACTCCATAAGGTGATTCGCTATAATTTTGTGGTGGAGGAAAAGCACTAATAATGTTTAAAGGAGCTCCCCATAAACCTGGAATCATATAAATGGTAAACATTAATGAAACTAAACCTAAACTCAATCTTCCTACAGAAATATGCGTTACAGGTGAATCGTGTGGCAATTGTATTTTTCCAAAAAGATAAAAAGCAAGCACACCAAAAATTGCAATCCATATTGCTAAAAACACTTCACGTTCCAGGAAATGCAATTGCAATACTAAATCAGCATTTGATAAAAATTTAAATGCTAATGCTAATTCTAAAAAGCCCAATACAACTTTAACGGTGTTTAACCATCCTCCCGATTTTGGCAATGAATTTAGCCATCCCGGAAATGCTGCAAATAAAGCAAAAGGTATGGCCAAAGCCAGTGAAAATCCTAACATACCGATTATTGGACCAACTTGATTTCCTCCTGCCGCTGCTTGAACTAGTAACGTTCCAACAATAGGACCTGTACATGAAAAAGATACAATAGCTAGTGCTAATGCCATGAAGAAAATCCCGACAAGCCCTCCTTTATCTGCTTTAGTATCTACTTTATTTGCCCACGAATTAGGAAGCATAATTTCAAAAGCTCCCAAAAATGAAACTGCAAAAACCAGTAATAACACAAAGAAAATAACATTGAACCATACGTTTGTAGAAAGTGCATTTAAAGCATCTGATCCAAAAATAGCACTAACTAAAGAACCTAAAAGAACATAGATGATAACAATCGAAAATCCATAAATAATTGCATTTTTAATCCCTTTAGCTCTATTTTTACTTTGCTTTGTAAAGAAACTTACTGTCATTGGAATCATTGGAAAAACACAAGGCGTTAACAAAGCTGCAAATCCTGAAAAGAAAGCGATAATAAATATGGCTAATAAACTTCTGTCTGAAGATTTGTCTTCCTTCTTAGCAATTCCTTTTTCATCCAAAGCTACTTTATTGTCTCCCTTAGAAACTGCATCAACCAAGATTTCTTCTTTTACTATTGAATCAGTTAAAGTTGCATTCGATTCTATTGTTGTAACTATAGCAAGTTCTTTTTTATCCTCTTTTAGTTCAACTACCTCAGGAATTTTAGTTTTAGGAATAGAAAAACTTAAATCTACATAAGTTGGTGGTAAGCAATTGGCATCATCACAAACCATAAACTCTACTTCACCTGTAATTTTAAAAGCATTTTTAGAAAGCACATTGATTCGCTGTTTAAAAACAGCTTTACTTTCAAAAAACTTAATCTTCATATTAAATACAGGGTCATTAATAGTACGACCAATCCCTTCTGTTGGTTTACCAATCAATTCAAAGTTGGCATTTTTGGTAATGGTAAATGCAGTGGGTACAGGTCCATTTTCTGGCACACTTTGAGAATACAAATGCCATCCATCTGCAATGGTTGCCTCCATTACTAAGTCATATTTAGTATCAGAAACAAAGACTACCTCTGTAGTCCATTTGACTGGTTTATAAATTTGTGATATCGCATTAACACTTAAAAGAAGTGCTAACAGTGGTATTATTTTTTTCATTAGAATAATTTTTATACTATAAATAAATAGGGTCATTCTAATAATGACCCCATAAATAAACTTTCGTTGATTGTTTACTAATTCAAAAGCTCCAATATAAAAGCCACAACGAAAACCTTTACTTTATTATTTTTTAGGTTTAAATACAAGTTCATAACTTTGGGCATCCTTCATCAGTAAGGCTGTGAATTTCTGAACATCAATAGGTTTAATTGCTGTAATTATATCCACATTATTTTTTGCATCATTTCTATTATAACCTTCAACAAAGTAGTCGTAAAGTACATTCAGTTCATAACTAGTATATTCTTTTTCTTCCTTTACATCCTTCAAATTGCTAGTTAATGCCTTTTCTAAATCCTCCTTATCAATTTCACCATTTTTAATTTTATTGATTTCTTGAAAAACAATCGAAACTAATTTTTCTGCCTTTTCAGGATCACAATCAAAATAAACATAAAAAGTAGCTTGCTCTTGCGGTCTTTTAGTTAATGAGCTGTAAACACTAGCTCCATAAGTTCCACCTTCTTGCTCTCTTAAAGTTTCTAATAATTTCATTTCTAAAACATCTTGCAAAACTTTTATTAAGTAGGTGTTTTTTAAACTATATTTTACAGGCTTTTTAAAGGCGATACGTACTGTAGCTTTTGGATCTTCCATTGGCAAAAGCACTTCTTTTTTGTTGTTGTCCTTTAACCATGCAACGGAATTATTTTTCCAGTTTTCTTTATTCTTAGTTGTTGGTAAACTAGCAATATATTTTTCTAATAAAGGCTTAAGTGTTTCTTTTGGAATATCTCCTGTAATAAAAAATATAAAATCTGCTGGGTTACTAAAACGATCTAAATAAATTGATTTTATTTTTTCTAGAGAAACCTCTTTTACAAATTTCTCATCAAACAAACGTTTTTTAGGATTATTGGTTCCGTACAAAGTAGTAGTCAAACTATCTTCCATTTTATAAGCAACATCCCCTTTACGTTGCATTAAACTATTCTGTAAATTATTTTTTAGAACCTGAAAACTATTCTCATCAAAACGTGGTTTTACAAATTGTAAATGCATGATTTGAAACATCGTTTCGATATCTTTTGTTGTAGAAGTTCCTGATATGTTTTCTTCTAAATCTGTAATACCAACTATTGAATTTGCATTTTTACCTGCTAAAACTTTTGCCAAATCGGTTGCGTTATAATCTCCCAGACCTGACATTCGTACTAAGCTACTTACGAAACCAGCTGATGGAAGATCTTCGTCTTTCAACATTGAATTTCCTCCAAAACTTGCCGCTTCAAATAATACATTGTTTTTTTCGATTGCAGTAAATTTATAGTTAACAACAACTCCATTGCTTAAAACAAAAGTTGTTGCATCAATATCTTTAGTATGTTTTTCTGAAACAATTTTGCCTGGTTTTATAACAACATCTGAAATCAATGTTTTTCCAACAAACTCATCAGTGTAAGCAGTTAAAGTCGCATCGTTTTCTACACTCTTAATAATATTTAATGCATGTTCTCTAGTAAGGTTATTATCTCCTTCAACTCCCGTTACATCTAAAACTCTATTGTTGTCTGTGTATAATTTTTTAATAAATTCGTGAAAATCGGTAGTATTTGCTTTCTCAAAAATTGATTTAAAAAGTTCATATTCCTTCGCAACATCAGTCATTGCTTGATTTTCTAAATAATTTTTGACAATCGTATTTACAATTTCATAATGAGGAATCTGATCTACTTTGCTAATTTTAGTTTGATAATGATTGTCATAAACAGCAATAGTTCTGTCAATTTCTGCTTGTGTGAAACCAAATTTTACGGCTCTGTTTAACTCTGTTAAAGCAGTTTTAAAAGCCTCGTCTTGTTTGTTTGGCTTAGGAGAAATCATTAACGCGAACGTATTTTCTGTACGAGCTAAACTCTGGTAACTACATGTAGCTGAAAAAAAAGGTGCATCTGGTTTTTGTGCAATTTCTTTTAGTCTTGAACTTAACATTCCTGATACCATTCGACTAAAAGCTAACTCTTTATAATCAGCAACAGTTTCGTCTTTTAATGATTTAGGCTGATTAATATTAAAAGAAATATTAGATGTTGTTACTTCATTATCGATTCCTAAATTATAAAGCATTTCTTTATTGTCAGGAATATCAATAACCGTTCTCTTAATCGGATTGGCGATTGCAGGAATAGTTGAAAATAATTTTTGAATTTTTTGCTCTATTTCTGCAACATCAATATCACCTACAATTGCTATTGCTTGTAAGTCTGTTCGATACCAATCGTGATAAAAATCTCTTAATGCTTTGTATTTAAAATTATCTACAACGCTCATTAGACCAATAGGCATACGATCTGCATATTTGGTATTGTTAAACATAGATGGTAATGATTTTTTAAAAAGTCTCATATCACCATTTTGTCTGGTTCTCCACTCTTCTTTTATTACGCCACGTTCCGCATCAATTTCTGCATCTGTGAGCAATAAACCATCAGCCCAATCATGTAAGATTAAAAGTGAAGTATCTATTAAACCATCTACATTGGTTGGAATATTATCCATGTTATAAACCGTCTCATCAAATGCTGTATATGCATTGATATCTTTTCCAAAAACAGCACCATGTTTCTGAAGGGTATTTAAAACTCCTTTTCCTGGAAAGTTTTTAGTACCATTAAAAGCCATATGTTCTAAAAAGTGAGCCAATCCTTGTTGATCGTCATTCTCTAAAATTGAACCTACATTTTGAATAATATAATAGCTCGCCACATTTTTAATTACATCTGTTTTGTATATGTAATAAGTCATTCCGTTTTTAAGAACTCCTTTTTTTATTTTAGTATTTACTGGGAGCGGGTCATTTAATTTCACCTCTTGTGCGTTGCCATTATGAAATGCCAAAAAAAGAGAAAATACGGTTAATAGTTTTTTCATGTTTTATTTATAGTAATTTTTGGTGTATTCTTATCTGTATTAAAATCTGTTTCCATTAAAAAAATTGTCTCTGCACTTTTAACAATTTATAATAATCGAAACTTTTATATTTTTATAAGGAATGATTTTATGCATTACTTATTTTTTAAAAGAGTCAATAGTAATCACTACCCTATTTAAAGATGAATTTAAAAGAGTAAATGAAAATTAAACGACTGTAATTTTAGTTACAATCGTTTAATTAATAGAAAATAAAATATGAACTTCTAATTAAATTAAATATCTAGTGTATTTAATAATTGAGTAAGTTCAGGTTCTGAAGGTCTAGGAGCATCTGAACTAATTATTTTACCTTCCCTGTCTAATACAATAAAGCGTGGTATTCCCTGTATATAGTAAGAAGTTATAAATGTAGATTTAATCTCTTTGTCTGCCAAAAGCTGAATGCCAGTTAATCCTTGGGCTTTTATCATGTCTCTCCACTTTTTTTCATCAGCTAAGCGGTCAACAGAAATACTTACAAATTTTATGTTTTTGCCATGAAATTCTTTCTCTACTTTTGCTAAATAAGGCATTTCATATTTGCATGGTCCACACCAAGTTGCCCAAACATCTATAAAAACATAGCTTCCTTTAAAATCTGAAAGTGAAGATTTTCCTCCTTTATAATTAATATAATTTGTAAAAACTGGAGATGGCATTCCTACTCCTAATTCACTGTTATTAATTTGTTGTTTTGTGTATTCTGATGCTAAACTAGTATTAAACTCTTCTAGTTTTTTTAGTTGAGATGTGGTAAAATTTGGATCTAAAACCGATTTCTTTTTATCTAATTCAACTTTAAAATTATCTGAAAATTGCTTCATTTTCTCATCGAATATCTTTTTCTCAACGTTTAAAAACTCTAGATAATCTGCTCCAAATAAACCGCCTTCTAACTTGGCTTTAAGTCCTAGAAAAGAATTCTCTTCTTCTCCTTTTCCTTTAATTGTGATACTCTTAGAAACATTTTTTGCATCAAAATTAATTTCTAAATCCATATCCTTAGTAAGGTACAATGCAATGAATTTATCATAGAATCCATTAAAATAAGTTGCCTTTTCTAATTTAATAGTGTCTCTATAAGTTCCGTCTGCTTCTACTTTGATTGTAAACGATTTTGAACTAACTGGATCAAAAAGTCTAAATCCTAATCCTTCTATTGGATTTGTTATTTTTCCATGTAATATCACATAATCCTTTGGTGGATCTGCTTTCTGAAAAGAAAACAATACAATTAGTATTGCTATAAATGATAGTTTTTTCATTTTTTCAATTTTAAATTATTGGTTAAAAGAGAAGTGTGTACAATCTGTCAGAATCATTTTATCCCAATTATTTACACACTTCTCATTTTAAAGTCACTGTGGCTTAATAGCCTTTATTCTGAATAAGTGTTTTGTTTCCTATAAGTGCATCAAGAGGTATTGGCAATACAAACTGATTTACTGAAATTAAGCTTGGCTTAACTGATGAAGCAACAAGATCTCCTTGTGTATGATAACGTACGATATCAAACCAACTTTCTCCATTTTCAAAGAACAACTCTAATAATTTTTCTTGACGTATGTCATTTAGCAAAGTTGCTTTATCAGAAAGATCTTTTTCTGTTACACCTGCACGGTTTCTGATCTCGTTTAAGTTTTGTAGTGCAATTGATAGATCTCCGCCTTGTTTACGAGCTTCTGCTTCTGCTTTTATTAGATATATTTCGGCTAAACGTAAGTGATACAAAGTATTACCTTGTGACGTCAATATATTTAAAAATGGATATTTACCATTGCTATTTGCTCCTTTTGTATTGGTAGCATAGGCAAACTTAAAACGTGGATCGTAACCCGATCCGTTTCCTGTTAATGATCCATCAGTTGGGGTTCCAACTTGTTCATCTGCAAGAGTTGCTAATATTTGACTGTAAGTAGTTCTTGAAACTAAATCCATATTGGTTTTACCTTCATTATCACGTCCAGTATGTGGAGCAAAAATTACTTCTGAAGAATTAAAACTTTTCTTAAAAATACCATCATATTGCGTTTCTAAGACGTATCCTTCATCATTATTAAGTACTTCATCTGCTAAATCTGAAGCTTCAGAAAATTTTCTTTCATATAAATATACCTTAGCAAGTAACGCCTTTGCAGCTAAACTTCCTGAGTAGAAATGATCAATATAAACAGGCCCGTTTACTGATGCGTATAATAAATCTTCTTCGATCTGATTGTACACTTCTGAGACTGTGTTTCTTGGATTTGCATCTAATTTATCTGAAAATTCAACTCTTAAAACCACTCCATAAGTAGAGTTCAAATCATAAAACTCTCCAAAATATCGCAGTAAGTTAAAATGCGCGAATGCTCTTTGAAACTTAGCCTCCGAAATTATTTCGGCCTTTCTAGTCTCCGAGATTCCAATAGCTTTTCCTGCATTTAATTCCTGAATTAAAAAATTGGCTAAATTGATAATCTTGTATTGCCCATTATATAATTTAGACAAAAAGCCGTTATTGACAGGGACATCATTTATATTAAATCCCTTATCACCACTCAAACCACCTTTAATTATTCCTTCATTGCCATAAGCTGCTAAATGCAATGGAAAAAAACTAACATCAAACGTTTTTCCTAAACTATAAACACCATTAAGAACTAGTTGTGCCGAAGCTTCATCTCGTACTGTATTTTCTATTGTTAGTTTATTAATTGGTTTAATATCATCAATATCACAACTACTGATCGTAATTGCTAGCGTAAAGAATAAAATCTTAATACTATTTTTTATAATTAGTTTCATCTGTTTTAAATTAAAATTGAACTTGGACACCTAAAGAGAATGATTTTGCTAATGGATACGGATCATCATTACTGATTTGATCAGTTATATTACCTCTTTCTGAAGAAACTTCCGGATCAATTCCTGGCCACTTTGTCCATGTCAATAAATTTGTACCAGTCAAAGAAAGAGTTGCTCCATCTAGTCCTATTCTGTTTAATAACTTTTTATCAAAATTGTAACTTAGCTGTATACTTTTTAAACGTAAGTATGATGTATCATATAGATATCTATCTGATATTCTTCCGCTTGATGATGGATCTGTATATAACGCTCTTGCATAACGAGCATTGGTGTTTTCTGGAGTCCAAGTATTTAAAGCATATTCACTATATTTATTTTCTCCCAAAGGATTATATGTTCCTGCTGGAATAGCATTCCAAAGTGATTTTGCTCCTACAGAAAATTGAAATAATGCACTCAACGTTAAATTCTTATAAGCAAATGTATTTGAAATCCCTCCAAAGAAATCAGGCTGAATATCACCTATGATTGTTTTATCTGCTTCTGATATTTCACCATCTCCATTAATATCTTCGTACATATAATCTCCAATTCCTGTTGATACCTTGTCGTAATAACCTGTAGGTGATGCTGCATTTAAAGCATCTACCTCATCTTGAGTTTGAAATATTTTGGCCACTTTATAACCTATGATAGTCCCTACTGGTTGCCCTTCTATAAAATAATCCGTTTGGTATTCATTAATATTTGCACCATTTAACTTCGCTAGTTTATTTCTATTAAACGACCAATTTATATTAGTTGACCAAGTAAAATTATCATTCCTTATAATATCTCCACCTAAGTTAATCTCAACTCCTCTGTTTATTACATCTATAAAGTTTGAAAAATATACAGCTGGACCTAACTCTAAAGGAATTGGTGTTCTAACCAAAGCTCCGTTTGTTTTTCTATTGTATACATCTATTCCTCCTTTTAGACGATTATTGAAAAATCCAAAATCTAAACCTAAGTTTACCTCATTAGTCGTTTCCCAACCAACATTTGGATTTGGAAAATTATCATCTGCAATTATTCCCGAATTACCATTATAAACGCTAGAAGAATTATTTTGAAAAAATTGTAGATAAGCAAAATCAGACACATTGGTTGACCCAACCTTACCTGCACTTGCTCTAAGTTTTAAAATATTAATATGATTGTTGTCTGCTAAAAACTCTTCATTAGAAATATTCCAACTTACAGATAATGAAGGGAAATATGCCCTTTTATTACCTGGTCCGAATTTAGAAGAAGTATCTGTTCTGAAATTGAAAGTGGCATTATACAAATCTTTATATCCATAATTCAAACGAGAAAACAATGAATATAAACCTGTTTTATAGCGCAAACTGCTATACCCTATTACGGCTCTAGCTGAAGAAGCATTAGTCAATACTTCATCATCTGGAAAACCTGAATAAAATTGATTTGAATTAGAAAAACTTGTATCATCCCAAGCCGCTCCAGCCATCAATCCAAATTTATGGCTAGCTAATTTGAAATCATAATTTGCAGTCAAGTTTGTTGTGATATTAGACACCATTCCATCTGCTTCACTTAAGAATGAATCATTAGGATAAAAAATAAAGTCCGTATCTGTTATTTTTGGAATAAAAGTACTGTTCTTATTATAAAATACAGATGCATTAACTTCTGTTTTTATCTTCAAATCTTTTACTGGCTGTATTTCTAAATAGCTACTTCCAATAAAATTATACGTTTTGTTATCTGCTTTATTTTTTAAGCGCATCAAAGGATTAGGCTCTAAAGTCATAAACCCATACTGATAATCTGGTTGCCCTAACAACTTCCCATTTTCATCTCTCACTGGCAAGTCAGGACGTGCTCTTGCAATAGAAGTATTAATTGTATATTGGTTTGTTATATCGTTTTCTCCTGAATTAGCTTGAGTATGTCCTAAATTAATCGAACCACCCATCTTTACATATTTATTTATATCCGAATCTAATGAAATTGACACATTATATTGTTTCATTTTATCATTAATTGTCAATCCTTCTTGGTCTATAAAAGAAGAGCTAAACATATAATTTGTATTGCTACTACCTCCGTTAAAGCTAAAATTAGCTTGTCTCGTTACTGCTACACTTCTAAAAACTTCTTTATTCCAATTTGTATCTGAAGTACCAAAATAATCATCTCTTAATCCGTCATAAACCACCATACCGGTATCAAAATTTAAATCAGTCTTTCCGATATTAGCCAAATCAAAAGCATAAAATGAGTCTAATTGACCATTATTCATAGCGGTAACACTATTATTTATCAGTTGGTTATAGAAGTTTTTGTATTGACCAGCATTTAAAACTTGCACTGTGCTAATAGGTGTTGCTAACGTAGTTGTTAAAGAAGCATTAACTTTTAAAGGTTGGTCTTTTTTACCTCTTTTTGTTTTAATTATAATTACTCCATTTGCTCCACGTGAACCATAAATAGAAGTTGCCCCTGCATCTTTTAATACATCTAGGCTTTCAATATCATTAGGGTTTAATGTTAACAATGGATTTGCTCCTTTCATATTATCTAGGTTAAAAGATATACCATCGATTACAAATAAAGGCTGATTTAATCCTCCTGCTGATGAAAGTGGTGAAGTAAATCCTCTAACATTAATTCGAACTGGAGCCCCCGGACGACCTGAATTTTGTGATACCTGAACTCCCTTTGTTAATCCGCCTAGCGCTCTGTCTATTCCAATACTTCCAGTTGCAGCTTGTACTATATCTTTTGAATCTATAGAAGAAACTGCTCCCGAAAACTCTGAACGTTTTTGTTTTCCATACCCTACAAGTACTACTTCTTCAAGTTCATTAGTTTCTTCTACAAGAACTACTTTCATCAATTCATTACTAACAGGAATGCGTTGCGTTTTAAAACCCATAAAAGATAGGATTAGGAATTTTCCTTTCGCATCCTCATTAAATTTGAATCTTCCTTCATAAGATGTAGAGGTGACGAATTTTGTACCTTCTACCACGACAGTTACTCCTGGTATCGGTATTCCCAGAACATCAACTACAAATCCTTCGATTGGTCTTTGCTCAATAACCGAAACAGTTTCTTTCTCTAACTTATTATTATACCCTGCTTGTTTTTTGAGTATTATTTGATTTCCTAAAATCTGATAAGAAATATTGGTTTTATTAAATAGTTTACCTAAGACTTCTACTAGTTGTTTTTTTTCTACGTTTAAATCAATTTTTTGATTCACGTTTAATTCATTCTTATTATAAAAAAAATGAAAGTCGGTTTGGTCTTCAATAATTTTAAAAACATTTACTAAAGCTACCCCGTTTACATCCATGGTAACTTTTTTATTTTGTCCGTAACTACTTGAAGCGCTAACTTGTAAAAGACTGGTAAATAAAAATAAGATTGTAAATTTCATTTTTAAGTTTGCATTATTAAAAATGCGCGGCCACGCACCTGAAATTGGTTGTTTTTTCATAAGTTTACACTGGTTTAGTTTTACTGGTTTAAGATTAAATCACTTTAAAATGATTGGAAGGTGTTGGCGCACCTTCCTTTTTTTTGGTTTAGTTAATTCTATTTCATTTTTGGTTTATTTATGGTTATTATTCTATTGTTAATAGTAAAATCAAAAGCTTCATAGGTTTGAAAGGTCTTCAAAACCTGATAAATATTTTCATTTTTAAATGTTGCAGTTATTACTATATCATCTAAATCTTTATAATTATTTATAATCTCAACATTATATTTACGTTCTAATTTATTGGAAATAACATCAAATGAATCGTCAATAAACATAAGTTCTCCAGAAACCCAAGCAACATATTTTCTAACATCTGCTACCTCTGTTTTTAATTTTTTATCTTCAAAATAAGCACGATATCCAGGTTTCAGAATTACATTATCATTCTGCTCTAATTTGCTAGAAGCGGCTATACTCCCCTCTACTAAAACTGCATATGTTTTTGCGTCTTTCTTATAAGAAGTAACATTAAACTTGGTTCCTAAAACCTTAACATTCATGTCATTTGAGCTAACGATAAAAGGGTGTTTTGCGTCTTTAGTAACATCAAAATAGGCTTCACCATCTAAGAATACTTGGCGTTTATCTTTCTCTACAAATCGAACAGGATAACGCAAGCTACTTCCTGAATTTAAATGGACATTTGTTCCGTCTGATAATTTTAGCTCAAAGCGCTTTCCATAAGGAATTTTTATAATATTATAAGCTAAGGTATCTTTTGCAACTGAACTACCATACTCCAATAGATTCCCTTTTTGTTTGCCTACAACATTTCCGTTAACATCTACAACTTGTGTAGTGCCATCCTCTTTTATTATCTGAATAGCTCCATTCTCTAATTGTAGTGTTATAGCTTCCTCAGGAACTTTAAAAGTTGATTTAGCATCATCGTTCTTTTGATAATATAAAAAACCAATTGACAATAAAACAATCACTATTGCTGCATATTTCAGAAAGACTTTTTTATGCTTTAAAATTCTTAACAAGAGTGTAGGTTTCTCAGAATATTCAAGTTCTATAGGTCGTTGCAATTGAGATACAATGTTTTCCCAAGCCTTATCTTTATTTATTTTTTCAGCAAATCCAATTCTTCTTGATTTTTTGTAAAACAACAGGTACTCAGAAAAAATAAATTCATTTTCTGAACTGCTCTTTATCCATTCGTTAAGGGTATTAAATTGACTTTCGCTAATTCCTTCTTTTGAAGTATAAGCTAAAAGTATCTCTAATATATTTTGTGGAATATCATTCATTATTTAGATCTAATTATTGTATAGATTATAAAAAATGAAAAATGGGTGACAAAAAATCAAACTTTTTTTAAACTATTAATACTGTTATAATTATATCCAATGAATTTCGTAGTTGTTTTAAGGCTCTTGAGTAATGTGTTTTAACAGTATTTACTGATATTCCGAGCTCTAAAGCAACTTCTTTATACTTTAAATTATTCAATACAATCGCTTTAAAAACTTCTTTACTTTTTAAAGGTAAAGCTTCGATTTGTTCGTAAAGTTTCTTTTTTTCTTGCTCTATAAAATCCATATCTAGATGATCATCATCTAATAAAGTATGAATCTGATCTTCAATTTCTTCAAATATGTATCTGTTATTTTTTTTAGTTGCCTGTAAAGTATTATTTTTTACAGAACGAAAAAGATACGGACCAATGGCTGTATCAAGATTCATATAAAGCTTTTCATCCCAAAACTTTATGAATAAATCTTGCACAATATCTTCGGCTAATTCAAATGAATCACAATACTTAAAAGAATATATGCTTAAAGGCATATAATATAAGTCAAATAATTCCTTGTAGGCTGAAGAGTCTCCCAACCTGAGTTTTTCAAGGATTATTATATCATGTGACTGCATAAAGAATAATTACTTTTTTTTGAGTATAATTAAAGCTGGAGCGCTTCGTTGTAAGATAAAACTTTATCATTATTAAAAACTTTCGAAATATAGTATATTTTACTATAACATCAATTTATGTTTTTTTTAAAACTACGTCTATCATAAAGTGTTGTGTGTTTTTTTCTACAAATGCATCTTACTAAATACAAGTAAAAATGGAAAAAAATATTAATTCTTTCTATCCAAATAAATAAAAATCAAACTAATAATTGCATTCAGACTAGGAAGTTCAAATTTTATTAATAAGTACAGCTATTCACAAATAATAAAAAACAACAAGAATTGATCGCTCTTATTTTATTTTTATTGAAACAATGTTGCATTTATAGATAAGATTTTTATATTTGCAACACTATTGCGTTAACAAAAGGATTAAATGTGAAAATTATATATTTTCTATCACTTTGATTAGCTATAAATAGTTGAAAATTGATTCATTCAGAATGAAAAAGAAATTTAAAATTATTAATCTTCTTATGCCGTTGGTGGTAGTATTTGCAATACTATTTCCAATAGTCCATTCTTATGAACACATTCAAAATCATGTTACTTCACATAAACATACACAAAACTATAGTGAGAGTAAAAGTGAGCTTATAACACACAATCACTCTTCTGAAGAATGTGCTATATGTCATTTTAAATTTACTCCTGTTAGTACTTTTACTTTTGTGTCTTTTGAATTTTATAAAAATAGTAGCATATCATCATATGTTTCTTATTATTTCAAAACATACTCTTTATTTTTTAAAGGATCTTTATTTGCCCTTAGAGCACCTCCTACAGTTTAAAGTAAAATCAATTGGCACTTATGTCACTCGTATTAAACTATTTTAAATAATTTTTATTTACATATTACTACAAAACGGATTATACCAATTTGTAGGCGTCTATAATCCAATTATTTATAAAAATTATGTTTTCTTACATAGCCTATATCGTTTAAAAAGTTCTATTGAACCAAAAAGATAACTACGAGTTTTGCTTATCACATAAGCCAAGTTTTTACTACCGTTTTTATTGTTATTTCATTTTTAAAAAATCTTTGATTTCATAGAATAAGCTTCTGTGAATACATCCTCCTATGTCCATTTTTTAAGTTGTCATTGCTTATAGCTATGTCATCTAGAAAATCGCATTCTATAATCCGTAATCCAAAATTAATACATATGAACAGAGTAAAACTCAAACAAGGCAAAACGAAAACAATACGATTAATGCTTGCTGGATTTGCACTAACTAGCACATTAATAGCTTGTAGTGGCAGTGATGATGACAAAATTGATACAGAATATCCCGTTATCGATATCTCAGTTGCAAATGCATTCCCGATACAATGCAGTGAAGTCACACGGGGTCAGAAACTTACGTTTAAAGCAAAATTTACTGACAATGCACAATTAGGCTCTTACAGTTTAGATATTCATCACAATTTTGACCATCATAATCATAGTACTGAGGTAAATGACTGTGCTGCTGAAGCTATAAAAAAGCCTGTTAAACCTATGCTCTATATTAATTCTGTAACGATTCCTGATGGATTAAAAAGTTATGAGGCATCACAAGAAATCAACATTCCTGCAGATATCGATCCAGGTGATTATCATTTCCTTATTCGCTTGACAGATAAAGAAGGCTGGCAGACTATTAAAGGAATAAGCATTAAGATTAAATAAAGTGATTTTGATAAAAGAATATAAATCAAATCGATTACAGATTGTTTATCTGTTACTATTTTGTGCTGGTATTTTTACGAAAGTAACTGCACAAAGTATTAGTATATCAGGTAAAGTTCTTTCTAATAGCCATAAACCATTAGAGAGAGCTACTGTAACGATTTATCCGTCTGCTATCACGGTTTTAACAAATAAAGAAGGGAACTTTTATTTTCCACAGTCATTAAAAACTTCTAAAAAATTGACAATAAGCTACTCTGGTTATACTCCGTTTGAAGTTGACCTTTCGTTAGAAAAAAACCAAAATATTCTGCCTGATATTATATTAAAGCAAGAAATCAAAGAATTAGAAGAAGTTGTAATAAAGGACAATTATGAAGCACAACACAAAAAGGAGAAATCACTTAATGTAGCTATTGTAAGCAGCAGTTATATCCAGCGTAATCTTGGTGGCAGTCTTATGCAATCACTCCAAAGATTACCTGGTATTAAAACCATATCTATCGGTGCTGGAGGTTCAAAACCTTTAATTCGAGGATTAAGTTTCAATCAGGTTATTGTTGTAGAGAATGGTATTAAACATGAAGGCCAACAATGGGGGGCTGATCATGGTCTTGAGATTGATCAATATGCTGTAAATCGTGTAGAAATAATCAAGGGGCCATCCTCATTCATTTATGGATCTGATGCAATTGGAGGTGCTATCAATATAAAACCTTTACCATTTCCTGCCAAACACGTTTTGGGAGGAAGTGCTATCCTCACTGGCAAAACCAATAACGAACAATACGGAAGTTCTATCAATTTATTTGGGCGCAATGACAATTGGTTCTTTGATACCCGAATGACAACAATGGATTACGGAGACTATCGTGTTCCTACAGCTGTTGTTCAGGTATATAATTATACTGTTCCCTTGTATAAAAATCATTTGCGTAATACGGCTGGGCGTGAACTCAATTTGCATGCAAGTACAGGATATATAAGTCAGAAGTTTAAATCGGTTTTGTATCTAAGCAACGTATATAGTAAAACTGGCTTTTTTGCCAATGCTCATGGGCTTGAACCTCGAAATGTAGATCTGGAACTTCATGATAAATCCAGCCGCGATATACAGATGCCACATCAGGAAGTAAACCATACCAAGGTAAGCAACACTACTTCTTTTCAATTAGGAGAACATCGACTAGAAACTCAATTGGGTTTTCAAAAGAATTTTCGTCGTGAATGGAGTCATTATGTGAATCATGGTTATATGCCTCCTATATATCCCAATGATATGTATGCTTCACGTGATCTTGAGCGACAATATGATAAAGAAGTTTTCTCTGCATCTGTAAAAGATGAATTCTCATTGGGTAATCATCAGTTTACTGTAGGGGTGAATACTGAATTACAACAGAATAAAATTGGTGGATGGAGCTTCTTAATTCCTGCTTTTTCTCAAATTAATGCTGGTGCATTTGCTTATGACAAAATTCAGTTAAATGAAAAATGGCTGCTACACGCTGCGCTGCGAATGGATTATGGCAGAATCAAAATGAAACAATACACCGATTGGTTTGAAAGTGAAGTAACTACTAATGGACAGACCCATTTTGAATACTTAAAACGCTCGGAAGAACTTACACGTACTTTTAAAAGTTTCACCTGGTCGACTGGAGTAAATTATAATCTGGAAAAATTCTCTTTGAAAGCCAATGCTGGGACTAGTTTCAGAATGCCAATTGCTAAAGAATTAGCATCAAATGGTGTTAATTATCATTATTTCCGATTCGAAAAAGGTGATCCTAGCTTAGCTGCCGAACAATCCTATCAGTTAGATCTTGGATTAGAATGGCAGGATAATAAATGGTCTGTACAACTAAGCCCATTTTTTAATTACTTTCCAAATTACATCTACCTCAACCCCACTTCGCAACATGACATTTATTATGGCGCAGGTAATCAGGTTTTTGAATATGAACAAAGCAAAGTCATGCGCTATGGGGGAGAATTACAAACACGCTATCAATTCTTAAAAAATTTAAGTGGTGAAATTCTAGTAGAATATCTTTATTCTGAACAGCTTTCTGGAAGCAAAAAAGGCTATACACTCCCCTTTTCTCCTCCTGCTTCAGTACTGTTGGGACTTACTTATAGTCCAGAAATCAAGAATCTAAGAGATAGTTATTTCTCATTGGATTATCGTTTTACTGCCGAACAAAATCAAATTGTACCTCCTGAAAAGAAAACTGCCAGCAGTCATGTTTTTAATCTTGCTCTAGGAACAAAAGTAAAAGCAGGACAACAAGATTTAGATATTTCACTGCAAGTACAAAACTTGTTTAATACTAAATATTTAAATCATACCAGTTTTTATCGGTTAATAGAACTTCCTGAGGCAAGCAGAAACATAATCCTATCACTCAAAATCCCTTTTTTAATTCTTAATCACAAATAAATATGAACCCTTTAACACAAACCCCCTTTATGAAAAAAACAAAATTATTCCCTTTGTTCCTGCTATTTGCAAGTGCATTTACTGCATGTAACAGCGATGATGATAATGCCACCACCGAAGTTGCAAAGCCAACCATGACCAATGTAGAAATTGGTTCTGCTAATAATAAGCAAGGTGTTATTGGTCGTGATTTTCACTTTAACGCCGATATTAAAGCTGGAGACAAAATTGCTGCTGTGCAACTTAAAATACTTCCTAAAAAAGGAGAAAAATATGCAAGCGATTGGAAATTAGAACTTAGCTGGGCTGAATATGTTGGAGCCAAAAATACCACTGTACATAAACACTTCAACATCCCAAATGAAGCTCCCGAAGGTAAATATGATTTTTTCTTTATAGTATTAGACAGCAATGGATCTAAACTAGAAATTAAAGAAGATTTTACGATTGTCGATGCTGCAAATTTACCTACTGATCCACTAATTGGTAGAGATATGATTTCTCGTAACGAAAATTTAATTTATCATATGGGAACTTGGGTAGAGCCCGAACTAATCTTTAAAAAGAACGATGAACTAACGGCTCATGCTCAGATTAGCCAAATTAAAGGCGATGGAATATTGTATTCTGTACTGATTAAAAAAAGTGCGAATTATCATCCAGAGAGCATTGACAATCTTGATTTTAAAAAAGTAATCGTAATTTCTAAAGTCGAGCATAAAGGCCTTGCTTCGGCATCAAAGATTTCGACTTTGCAAAAAGTGAATGATGTTTGGGGCGGCGAAAAAATTGTTATCGGTGCAGCAACTGATGCAAACCTTCCTAATGCAAACCCAATAACTGGTGAAAAAGCATGGGAATCTGGTGTATATAATTGGGTGGTTTTGTACAAAAATACAACCTACAATCTCAATGTATACAAATCAATGCCTATTACCATTAATTACTAATTTAACTATTATCTTAAATACCTATTTACAATGAAAAACAATTATTACAAACTGATTTTCCTATTTGCTTTATCCTCTTTTACAATCTCTTGTAGCAATGACGATGACGACAATATTAATGAAACTCCAACGGAAACTTTGACTGAATATAAATTTTTGAGAGTATTACTTTCTGATGAAAAAACAACAGAAATCACACTCGTAAATCCAGTTGATGGTACCTCTAGTTTTTTTAATGCAAAATTTGCAAAGTCAACTGTTTACACTACTGAATCAGGCAGATATGCAGGTATCATTCATGGAGCAAACAATACAGTAGAAACTTTTGACAGTGGATTTGAAGGTCATGGTGACCATGTAGATGTAGACGGAATTCCAAAATTTGGTGCTTTAACAGGTCAATCATCTAAGCCTACTCATTTTAAAAGTAAAATAGGAGAGCTATTAACTTTTAATGATGGAGATGGGACGCTATCTGTAGCCAAAGAATCTGAGGTTAATACAGCTGGAGCTAAATTTAAAGTAATTAATGCTGGTTTATTAGCACATCATGGTGCTATGGCAACTTTTTCTAATGGAACTTATGCCATTACCGAAAAAGATAATTCGGTTGCAGGAACACTACCTGAAAAAGTAAAAATCATAGATAATATTGGTAAAACTCTTTTCGAAGCTACAATTTCTACAAAAGGAATTCACGGAAACGCTTCAGACGGAACCTATGCTGTTTTCGGCTCAGCAAGCGGTGTACTTGTTGTTGAAAGCTCAGGAAAACAAAAACTTATCGCTCTTCCTGAAGATTTTGGAACATCATGGTTTGGAAGTATTTTAGAAACAAAAGCCAAAGGAAAGTTTATAGGTTATACTGCTGCAAAAGGCGCCTATCTAATTGATGTTGCAAGCGGAACAATTAAACCAATTTTACAAAGTGTAGATATTGTACAATGCAAAGTAAGCTACAACAAAACTAAACTGGGCATTTTATTGCATAACGGTGAATTTAAATTATTTAATTTAACTACGTTACAAGTTGAAAAACAAGGAAAAGTAATTGGTGAAACAGCAAAAGACGCTTCTATGAAGCCCCAAATTGAACTAACAGAAAACTTTGCTTACATTACTTCTCCAACTACTGGAGAATTATTACAACTGAACTTACCTACTATGTCTATTGCTAAGAAAATGAAAGTCTCTAATACTCCTTATAGAATTACAATTCTTGGTTTCGAAAACAGTAAAGGTCACTAAACTTAATTTCTTATTTTATTACAAATAATTAATAATAGAAGGCGATAAACTATTTCCTATCGTCTTCTATTATTTTACTTTATCCCTAATAGGTTAAAAAGCTCTTCTTTTTTATTTAAAGCTATTGTGATTGACTTACCATTAGTTAGCTCAACTGTATTGCCATTGATACTTCTCACAGCTTCTAAATTAAGAATAAACGAACGCTGTACTCGAAAGAAATTTGGAAGATTAAGAATCTCCTCCATTGCTTTAAGAGTGACCTGTGTTGTAAAGCTTCCAGAAGAGATAATAATTTTGAGATAATCACCCTGAGCTTCTATATAAAGGATTTCATTGAATAAAATTTTCACCAGCTTTCCTTCAGATTTAATAAATATCCTGTCAGTATGAATTTGTTGCTGAAGTATTGCTATCTGACTTGATGTAACTTTATCTTTGGCTCTATTGACAGCCTTTAAAAAACGATCAAATCGAACTGGTTTTACCAAATAATCTGTTACACCAGCTTCAAAACCATCCAAGGCAAAATCACGATGCGCTGTAATAAAAATCACTACAGGCGGATACACTAACGAGCGTAACAATTCCATTCCGCTAATTTTAGGCATTTGAATATCACTAAAAACAATATCCACCGCATTATTATGTAAGTACGCCAACGCTTCAACTGGATCTTCAAATGAAGCCGTCAGCTCTAGATATGGAATTTCTTTCACGAAAGTTTCAATAACCACTCTCCCAAGTGGTTCGTCATCTATAACAATGCAAATTAATTTATTCATTAGTCTAAATCTATTTTTAAATTGACTTTAAATTTTGTTTCCAAATTTTCAATATCCAGTTGGTGTTTGTTAGGATACAATAATTGCAGGCGTTTACGAACATTTGTAACTCCTATACCGCCAAATTCATTATCTTTTATCCCTTGCTCTACATCATTTTCAAGTTCAAAATAAAACGTTCTATCCTGAACTTTTATGTTCAAATAAATAAACTGTTCCTTATTTCCTTTAAGCCCGTATTTAAATGCATTTTCTATAAATGTGAAAGTCAAAAGTGGTGCTATGTACAATCCTGATAAATCTTCTCCTTGAGGAATATGAAATTGAATATTTTTATTAGCCGAATATCTCATTTTCTCCAATTCGAAATAATTTTTTATAAAATCCAATTCCTTTTCCAATGCTACTTTTTCGGTATTCGATTCATAAAGTGTATAACTCATAATATCCGAAAGATTTAAAATAACTTCTGGTGTACTGTCGTCTTTTTTTATCGAAAGGCCATACAAATTATTTAATGTATTAAATAGGAAATGTGGATTGAGCTGTGCTTTCAAAAAGTTTTTTTCAATATTAACGTTTTGAATTTCTAAAGCTGATTTCTGACTCTGAATATTTAAAGTTTTATTATAAAGCTTCGAAATTTCAAAAAGGATTTTCACAAAAAAGAAAGGAGACAAAATTGAAATAATGATGAAGGCTTGAGAAAACATTCTCTTTATTGAGATTGCTTGCAAAAACGTTTGACTTGCACTCATTCCTATAGCCCCCTTCAATTCTCCTTTAAGAATTTCGAAACCGAGTGAATGATATAGCAACGAAAAAAAATAAGTTACTGCCATCCAAACAAAAATAGATACAATAAAAGTAAACAATAATAGAATTACCATTCTGGCTTTACCTCCCGAAAAAATCTTTGGTAACAATAAATAAAAGAACATGTAAAACACAATCATATTAACAGTTGTCATCCTAACAGTAAGAATAAAAGCATTGAAATATGAAAGTTGATAAGCTAGGACATAACTCAAACTTAGCAATATTGAAAAACTCAGCCACATAAAAACATGAAGTAGAATCCGATTGCTCTTGGTATAAAATTTATCAAAATTAAATTCAGCTATTTTACTTGCCAAGTAATTTGAGAAAATCTTTGTGTCTTGCATTAAATACATTTTATATTAAGCAAATTTAAATATAGTTTTAGAAGTTGTTACTTTAATTATAATATTCTGATGATAGCATTTATTATATTAATCGTATTGTGACCTAGAATTGGATATATAAGATTACCAGAAAATTTTCGCAATACACCAAGACTTAAAGATGAGATTAGGGTTAGGTAAATTATCGTAATAATATCAATCTTAAATTGATAATCTTCTGTCATAAATACCCCGTGACCAACACCAAATAAGATGGTAACAATAAAAAATCCCCAGCCAAATTTAATTCCTTTAACATTCCATTTGGGTAAAAATGCTTTATCCAGAAGCCATAAACTGATTCCTCTAAATACAATTTCTTCTGTTAAACCGGGCATAGTAGCCTGAAAAGCAAACGTTTCAAAATCAAACGTCCCCCCTTTTGGAAACAAAATTAGCTTGAAAACAACATCAAAAAGTAAAAATCCAAGGAAAAACAAAATTCCGAATTTCAGTTGTTGTTTTGAATTGCCTTTTGACGTAAATCCAATTTCTTCACGGTCATTTTTACTTACCGAAAAGACAATTCCTAGAGCTAAAATTAAACTTAGTATTTTCCCAATCCATGTGAATTTTAATCCAATAAATTCAAGACTGAGATAGCGTTGGCTAAACTGTTGCAAGTAGCAATCTGCTAAAAAGTAAAGCACAAAAAACAAGAGAAATTTCAGGTTTACTTTCTTAACATTAATAAAAGCAAAAATGAAAAGTGGCAAAATTGTTAAAAGCCAGATAAGTGGTGTAAGTGATGACATATGTTATATTTTTTAATCAAAAGTAATAGCACAATACCTAGATTAAAAAACCTACCGACGAAAGCCCTCCTGCCACCGATGAAAAATAGTTGCTAGTCGATGAGTAATTTTGAAAAACTAAATGCTTCCTAATTTAATAAATTATAAATTTTTCAAATCATCAACTGTATAAAACTTAAGATTATTATCTATTGCATATTTACATAACTCTTCTAAAGCTGCCAGTGGTGTTTCTAGCTTTTCATCTGCTTTGTCTACTGTTTTATGACCATAGAAAACAACAATTTTATTATGCTTTTTGGCATAATCCATTAGGGTTTTATAATAATCAACATTAAACTGTTTATAATCATCATCGATTCCTAAACCGTAAATAACTCTATTTCCTTCGTAGTAGCAATACTGTGATTCGGGTGGAAGCATTCCGTAGGTTGTACCTCTTATAATATCAAAATATTTCAATAATTCCTTATCTAAAGTAGCATCACGGGCTCCATCAGGATAAGCGAATGAACGGATGTTAAATCCATCTTTATCCATAATTTCTTTAAGAGGTATTATCTCATTATCGATATATTTATTAATTCCATATGCGGCAGAATATTTAAGTGCATTCTCATGATTATAACCATGTGCAGCGATATCATGTCCCATATGTTGTAAGTAGTGCAGTTTTTTCTTTTGCTGGGTTGTCAAAGAATCATATTTACACACAAAAAAAGTTGCCTTCCATCCTAGATGACGCAATCTTTTTTCGGCATTATACCAATCTTCCACATAATTATCATCAAACGATAATAGTATTCCTGGCTGATATTCTTTTGCTTTAGACACAACAGATTTAGATTTTTCTTCTTCAGAATAAATACGTGCAGTAATAAATAAAACACCTACAGTAAAAAGCCCAATAAGAGTATATGTAATTTTATTCATAAGAGAGATTTTGCTATCTAAATTTAGTTATTATTTTATAAAACGAATACCAACAATCAATTATAAATAAAATTATTATTACGATAAACTACTTTACCCAAACATTATGATTCTGGTATAGTTATATTATTACATCTATAGATTAAAACTTAAAATAAAAAACTACTTTAGAGGCGATAGAATAAGACTTCTTTCTGTTTAAATTTGCAACTCAATAATTACTTCATGGATTCTTTTACTCAGATTGTGCTAGGAATTGCAACTGCCGAATTATGCGCAGGTGATAAACTGCAACGTAGAACTATTTTATATGGGGCTATTCTAGGCACTATCCCTGATCTCGATGTTGTTATTGGACAATTTTTAAATCCTGTTGATGGTGTAGCAATACATCGGGGACTAAGTCATTCCTTATTATTTTTCGGATTACTTTCGCCTATCTTAGGTTGGCTTATTGCCAAAATAGAACGAGGGAAAATTAATTTCCGAACTGCCTCTCTGATGGTGTTTTGGTGCTTGTTTACCCATGTATTACTAGATATGTTTACTTCTTGGGGAACGCAAATTTTCTGGCCTCTTCCTGATCGTATTGCCCTAAAAACTATTTTTGTAATTGATCCTCTATATACACTTCCGCTAATTATTTGTTTGATTTTAGCTTGGCGAAAACCTACTTTTTCTCTTCGAAAAAAATATGTTTTACGAGGTATATACCTCAGTTCGTTTTATCTATTGCTAACTTGTGTACTAAAACTTTATGCATTACAACAATTCAAAAATGCACTACAAGAACAACATATAACCTATGATGATCTCATCGTAAAACCAACTGCATTTAATTGTATTTTATGGAATGCCAATGTAGCGACTAAGGATGCCTATTTATTGGGTGATTATTCACTTTTTGATAGCCAGCCAATTACTTTTGAAAGCTATCGAAAAAACAATAATCTTTCACAACAACTTAGTGGAAACTCTGATTTTGAAACCTTGAAAAAGGTAAGTGAAGGATGGTATATTATAACTAAAAAAGATAATGAATATCACTTTAATGACTTGCGTTTTGGTTTACTTACTAAAGATCCTGAACAGCCCCAATTTGCTTTTAGTTATGTTTTTAAAGATGAAAATGGAAAACTAAAAGCGCAAGAAGTTCCTAAAGAAAAACGTGATGGAAAAGCCTTAATGCTAGGAATCCTAAATCGAATTAAAGGGAATTAAACTTTACTTTTTCTACCTGATATACCAATTTTTCACTCAAAGTCACAAAGGAAATTGTGTATAAACTTTGTTGCTTGGTGACTTTGCGTAATAAATTTATTCGATACAGTATTAAAAGTTTTTTTCTTGATTTAATGACATTCTCCCGACACTTCTGAATCTGGGCTGTGTATCAAATTAGTCACACCCATACACTACTTTACATACTTACTACAAAGCAGTTTATGTAATTATACATCGTATAAATATTATTTGTATTTTAGTAGTTCAAAACTACTATATGACCAAAAACTTCCTTTACTCCGTTTTGTTCAGTTGCTTTTTTTCTTTTTGCACTTTTGCACAAGGGCAATCTCTAAACTGGATAAATTCTCATGCAATACCCATTACTAACAATGAGAATGATAATAAAATCTTTTATTCGCGGTTAACTAATCTACTTAAGGATAACAAAATTTGTGGATTGGGTGAAGCTTCTCATGGCACTCATGAATTCTATACAGAAAAGAATCACATTATTAAATACCTAGTTACAAATTCCCAATATAAAACGATTGGTTTCGAGTTTGGATATTCGGCAATGGCACCAATTAATACGTATTTACTAACTGGAAAAGGAGATTTAAAACAACTCATGAAACCGTTGCGCTTATTTAATACAAGCGAAATATATGATTTGTTTGAATGGTTAAAAACGTATAATGCTTCCAAACCTCTGAAAGATAAAGTTACTCTTTTTGGTTTTGATACTAATTATATTAAATCGGATGTTGACGCTTCTGCCAACTTTTGTTCCGCTTATTTAATTAAAAACGCTTCTCATTATACTAATGGGCAAGCAGCGATACCAGTTTTAAAAAAGATAGCTACTCCCGATTTTCCTATATATGAATTATCTGATGAAGAAACAGAAATTATCTCTAAATTAAATACGGAAGTAAAATTGAAAGGAACGGCAACTATTAAAGATCATAACGAATTTAAAAAATATGTATCTCTTTTATATCAAAGCACGTTAGTATCTAATCCTTTGGCTAGAGATAAATTTATGTCCGAAAATCTTATCGACTTTCAGCAAGAAAATAAAAATAAAACGATCATTTGGGGACATAATATCCATTTTGCAAAAGATACCAATATGCCTAAAGCCGAGGGAATGGGATATCATTTAAAACAAAAATATGGCAATGAATATTATGCAATTGGTTTTGATACTTATAAAGGAAATGTTACTGTATTAGAAGGTAATAATTATGTACAACAAAGCTTTGAAGCATTACCAAAATCATATTCGGCGTTGTTTGCTGAAGCTAAATTCCCTAATTTTTTTATATCCTTCGATTCTTCTGAAGAAAGTCCTTTCTACAATGCCAACGGAAATATAACCAATATTTATTCAAGTTGGACCAACGCGATAGCGTTACCAATGAAACCCGGTATTGATTTTGACGCTTTGATTTTTATAAGAGAAACAACTCCTTCAATTATATTGAAATAAATATAAACTTAACCATTGATCTTTTTATAGAGATATAGTCTAATAAAGCCTAGAAAATACGTTTCACTTAAAATAAATCACATAAGGCTATGCGAAAAAACTTTTTTTTATTGAATCGCCTTTAGTTATAAATTCTATTCCAATAGCTCAAATCCATATCTCTATGTGTTAAATGTTATTTTTATAACCCGAGCGAAGCGAATTGACGAAGTAATTACACTAACAGATTAAACTTATTTTTATCTAATAAAAAATGCTCGAATATACAACTGATGTACATTCGAGCATTTTTATTTATACTTACTTTTTTATCTATTTTCCTTGAGCCAAACCACGTGTTAACCAACCACTTTTATTAGCTGTAAGGATAGCATAAGGTGTTATCCAAAATAATCCAAAAGTGAAAAGAATACTATATGAATACGCCCAAAATGACTCTGATATATTATGTCTTTTAGCATAAAATAAAGCTGAAAAACTGGATACAATCATGATGCTTAAAAGTGTAGAACCAAAAAACAATATTGGATGTACTGCTATAAAGAAAAACATAAATAAGACAAATGGAAGTGCCATAACAATCTTTAATGATTGATCTAAAAATAACAGTCTTGTACCAAATTTAGATCCTTTTCTAAAATCTTTAAAAACATATTTTGCCATCATTAAACTCTCACGTACATTACTTCTCCCCCATCTGATAAACATTTTATACAATCCTGTATATTCTTCAGGTACATTAGTTAATACGTATGAATTTCTTTGAAACAATACTTGACGTCCTTGTTTTAAAATCATATTCGTCATTGCACGGTCTTCACCAATATCAGAAGGTTGTCCCATAAAAGTTTGGTTAATCCATTCTGGAAGGCACTCGTAAACTGCCTCACTACGATAAGCGGCTAAAGCTCCCGGAGTACATAACACTGAACCTAAAACACTTTCGGCAGAACGAGCAAATTCAAAACTCATTACAAAACTCACATTAAGCATTTTTGGAAGTATCGCTTTTTTGTTATTTAGAACTAGAACATTTCCTGCTACAGCTCCACAATTTTTATTTATAACAAACGGACTAACTAAATTTCTCATTGTGTCTTTTTTCACAACTGAATCACTATCTACAGTTACAAAAATTTCTCCCGTTCCTAATTCAAATCCACGGTAAAGTGCATGACGTTTTCCTTTGTTTTTAGGTTGCTGATAAATTGACAATCTATCTCCTAATTTTACTTTTGCTTGTTGCATCCAGTACCAAGTATCATCTTTACTTCCATCATCAATAGCAAGTATTTGCATTTTTTGCTCCGGAAAATCACTTTCTGCTAAACTTATTAAAGTATCTAAAACCAACTTCCCTTCATTATAAGCTGGAACAATTATCGTACAAGTTGGTAATAACTCATCGCTAACTGATTCGATAGGCTTGTAACGAAAATAAAGGAATAAATTATATAGAAAAACTCCTGTCTTAAATATAAAAAAGACTGTAGCTATTACCAGAAAAGGATACCCCCATGTTGAGTTTATTCTTTCTATTTGAAATTGATCAAAGTCTGCTTGGTATTTATAAACTAAAAATGCCCCAGTTAACATTAATATAAAACTGCTTATAAGTACAATAAAACCTAATGGACTTGAGTTTAATTTTAATGCTTTCTTTAAAGATTTACTGTTAATACTAAAAAAAGAACTTGCTAAAGAGTGTTCACTATCATTTGTACCGCTGTTTGTAGCGTATAGTTGTTTTGAGATTGTTTCAGTTTTCATGCTTGTATTCTTGTATTACTATCGATTTCTATTTTACGGCTCTTATTAAAATGCCCTTTCTTTTTTCATTCATTTTGTCGTAAATAATGAGATACAACGATCAAAATAAAGTGTGTAAAAGTTTGGACAAATCATAATTAGCAAGCCTTGTGCCATTTTCATTTTTAATAGAAAATGAGGCAATTACGATAGTAATTTCAAATTTAAAGTGTGTATCCGTTACCCAAATTGTGTAAAAATTACACACATTGTATCTTTATACAAAACAATTAGAGTCTGTACAAAACACACGAAAACTTGTCTTTCTGAGGAACAAAGAACCACATCTGGTAGCTCGACAATTTAGGAATACATTGTGTTAGCATCTTGCGGAAATTCTTCTTTCATCAGAAATCACAAGATTGTGCAAAAAAAATTATTTATCAGTAGTTAATTCTTTAATCAGTTCTTCTAATTTGTTTCCATGAATATTCTTGGCAAGAATAATTCCGTTTTTATCAATTAGCGCATTGAAAGGAATAGATTGAATTTTATAATCTAACACAGCTGGAGAATCCCATAGTTTTAAGTCACTTACTTGAATCCAAGGCTGTTTCAATTTTGTCATAGCTCCTAACCAAGCAGTTTTTTTAGAATCTAAAGAAACTCCATAAATCCTAAATTTGTTAGGATACTTTTGATACAATTTTAATAATTCGGGTTGCTCTTTAACACAAGGACCACACCATGATGCCCAAAAATCGACTAATACCAATGAGCCTCTCAACGAAGAAAGAGATATTACATTGCCTTTTGTATCTGGAAGATCAATATCTGGAATTATATCTCCTATTTCAAGGCCTTCGGTTTGTGCATTAGAACTAGTATATGAGCAGATTAAAAATGCAAGCGTAAAAAATAAGTTTTTCATAGGTAGGCGTTAATTTACAAGTATTTGGGATGCTTCGTTATATTATAAAATAAATTATTATTAATATCTCTTTACTTCTTGTGGCGAATTTAGAACTATTTTTTACTAATAGAAATTGTTTTTACCTAAACAAAGTAGTTTTTATATTCATTAACCCAACGCTATTAATACCGTTTATTTAAAATATAACTCCAAATAAAAAAATATTTTAATATTGAAAATCAAATTCTCATCATTGTTTAAAAATTACATTAAGTTTGTAATACATCTCTGAATATAAATAGCACTACGATGAATTTAAAAGACTTATTAGACATTAGCAAAGACAAAAGCCTTTCTGGACAAAAATGGCACATGCTAAGACAGGCAATTACAAAACGCTTATTATCTGAAGGTAATGCAACAATTGCTGAATTAAGTGCTGAATTACAATCGAGTGTTCCTACAGTTACCAAAGCTGTTAATGAATTATTGCTAGAAGAATACGTAGTCGATATGGGTAAAATTACCAATAGCGGCGGAAGAAGACCTTCTTTATATAGTATTAACCCAACCAGCGCTTACTTTTTAGGAGTCGAAGTTGGTATTTCGGGAATGTCTATTGGCTTGCAAAACATCAAAAATGAACTTGTAAGTGTTGATTTAAGAACCCCTTTTGTTTTACAAAACACACAAGAATCATTATTAAAATTTTGCACTTTAATTAATTCATTTATAGAAGATAGTTCTGTAGAAAAAAAATTGATTGTAGGTGTATGTATCAACTTTTCTGGACGTATTAACTCTATGGAAGGCTTTAGCTACAATTACTTTTTTAGTGAAAACCGACCATTAACAGAAATCATTTCAGAACAATTAGACTTACCTGTTCACTTAGAAAATGATACTCGAGCCATGACTTTTGGTGAATATTGTGAAGGAGTTGTAGATGATGAACAAAACATCATATTTGTAAATTATAGCTGGGGAGTTGCAATTGGTATTATTACTGAAGGAAAGCTTTATTATGGAAAATCAGGCTATTCTGGCGAATTCGGACACAGCACCATTTTTGATAATGATATCATGTGCCAATGTGGAAAACTAGGATGTTTAGAAACGGAAATTTCAGGTTGGTCTCTAATAAATCAATTTAAAGATGCTATAAAAGAAGGAAAACAATCAAAGGTAATTCTAGATGATAGTACTCCTGCTCTACAACACAACGCTATTATTACTGGTGCTGTAAATCTAGAAGATACTCTTTGTATCGATCTGATTACAAAACAAAGTGAAAAAATGGGACGTTATTTATCTATACTTCTTAACATATTTAATCCTGACTTATTAGTAATTGGTGGTGACTTTGCACAATTAGGTGACTTTGCACTTTTACCAATTCAAACTGCATTAAAAAAATATTCTCTAGGTTTAGTTAACCGAGATATGAAACTTAAAAAATCTACTTTAGGGCGTCGCGCTGGCGTAATTGGGGCATGTTGCGTAATAAAGGAAAAAATGTTATCTCCTTTAATTAACAATTAAATTTCACATCTTCTTTTAATTATTAAAAAAATTTAATAATTAAACATCTATTATTAAATATATTTATATATTTACACCATGATAATAAATTATGGGAGATATTCTATATAATAGATTTAGTAATCTTCATTTATACTTCTCATTTATAATCGTCTCAGATTAAACCAAAAATGAGCATCGTTTATAAAATAATTTAATATTAAAAAAGAGAGGTCTCTTAAAATAGTATAGCAATTAAATCAAAATTTAATTCGACATATATATTATTATTGGAAAGATACTATCTTGAAAAAATTAAATACAGTACGTTCTCCAGATTAAAGGAAGTTTGAGGAACATTAACGATAAGACATATAAATAAAAAGGAAACACCCTTTTACAAAAGATTCATTTGTGATCTATAAAAAAAGCCAGCAGGTCGAGAAAACATTGCTGGCTGAGATTCTTAACAAAAAGAATTACGATTAGAAATCAAATAAATAAACCAAGAAGGAAAATTATTACTAACTAACCATTACAAAAGTATGAATTTATTACCAAAAAGTAAGCCTAAAAATTTTAGACTTACATCTAAGTTCGTAGATGTTATGAAATTAACCTCTATTTTTCTACTCGCCTTAAATGCACAAGAGGCGGCGGCTACAGTATCTTCAAAAACTATTTCAGTCTCAGAAAAAAACGTAACTACTAAATTAAATCCAATTCTAAAAAAGGTTACTGGAACTGTAACTAATGAAAAGGGTGAAGCTTTGCCTGGTGTAAATATTGTTGTTAAAGGAACCAATATTAGTACACAAACCAATTTTGACGGTAGTTTCATTCTAGAAGCACCAGATAATGCCACTACATTAGTAGTATCTTATATTGGTCTTCAGGATCAAGAAGTTACTATTACTTCAGCACCACTTACTGTTGTTCTAAAAGAAGTAGGTGAACAAATGAATGAGGTTATTGTTGTAGGATATGGTTCTCAAAACAGAAGAACTTTAAGTACAGCTGTTTCTAAACTAGACAAAAAAGTTTTAGAAAACGTACCTTATTCAAACGTTACACAATCATTGCAAGGAAACGTTACTGGTTTAGTCGTTCGTACTTCATCTGGTCAACCTGGTAAAGCATCAAACATTTTAGTTCGTGGAGGTACATCAATTGATAATCCATCTGGAGCTACTCCTTTATATATAGTAGATGGTGTTATTCGTACTCAAATTGACGATATCAACTCTGCAGATATTGCTTCACTTCAAGTATTAAAAGATGCGGCGGCAACATCAATCTATGGTGCAAGAGCTTCTAATGGGGTTATCATTATTACAACAACTACTGGTAAAGCGGGTAAACTTAAAATTACTTATAATGTATCAACTCAAAATAGCCAAATCGGTAAAAAATACGATTTTATGGATGGCGGTGAGTATATCAGATTGCAACGTTTAGGTTTGTACAATGCAGCCGAAATTGCTGGACTAAATACAACTACCGGTATAGCTAGATTAGGACAACTAACAGGAGCAACTCCTGCTGGAACAGGTAACAACCTACAAAACAATACTCCGTTTGCTACTTTATTAAAATCTAACTTAACGCCTGAAACAATTGGACAATTGCAAGCAAAAGGATGGCAAGAAATACAAGATCCTCTTAATGCTAGTAATACAATTATGTATAAAAGCACCAATTGGAATGACGTTTTATTCCAAAATGCAATTACTCAAAATCACAATCTTGGTTTTAGTGGTGGTGGCGAAAGCGGTGTGTTTGACTTAAGCTTAGGTTATTTAAAAGGAGACGGTATTACTATATTTACTGGATACCAAAGATTTACAAGTAAATTAAATGCCTCTTTAAAATTAGCAGATAATTTCACAATTAATGGTCGTGTATTATATTCTAAATCAAGCAACAATCAAGTTGTGGCTAATAGCGTTGTTTTCAACAGATATTTAGGAAACTCTCCTACTACAAAATTATACTTAGAAGATGGAACTCTTGCTCCTGGGCAAAATAACATCAACGGAAATCCATTGTACCAAATGGGGAAAGTAAAAGGTATAAACGAAAATAATAAATTACAAATGAGCGTTGATGGTGATTTAAAAATCACAAAAGATTTAACTTTCACTCCATCTATGTCTCTTTATAGTGAAAATGAAAACGATAACACTTTTCAACAAGCATTTTTAAGCGGTAATAATGGTCTAGTAGATAATACTCGTACAGCAACAAGATTAAGTAATCAGATAGCACAATTTCAGTACGAAGGGGTTTTATCTTATAACAAATCATTAGAAGCAATTGGAGATTTTGATGCTAAATTAGGAGTTTCTAAATACGACAGAACAATAAAATCTTTTAATGCATCTGGAAAAGGAAGCCCATCAGATTTAGCTCAAACTTTAGATTCATCTCCTGTTCCTGTTTCTGTTTTTAGTAACAATACAAAACTGGTTTTAAATAGTGTTTTTGGTCGTGTAAATTATGATTACAAAAGCAGGTATTTCGCAACAGCATCATTCCGTTACGATGGTTCATCAAGTTTAGGACCAGACAATAAATATGGTTTCTTTCCTGGAATCTCTGCAGGATGGAATATACAAGAAGAAAAATTCTGGGGAAAAGTTGCTCCTAAATTTGTTTCTTCTCTTAAACTTCGCGGAAGTTACGGGGTGAATGGAAACTTAGGTACATTGGGCGATTTTCAAGCAGGAGGATTATACTCAGGTACGACAAACGGACTTCCTAATAGCTACAACGGTCAATCGGCAATTGTAAATTCACAAATTGCAAATCCAGGTCTAAAATGGGAACAATCACAAACAATAAATGGAGGATTTGATATAGGATTAAATGAAGATAGAATTAGAGTTATTGGGGATTTCTACAATAAATTAACGTCTGATTTATTAACCAACTTAACGCTTCCTTCTAATAGTGGTTTCTCTACCGTATTAACTAACCTTGGAGGATTAAGAAGCAAAGGTTTCGAATTAGAAGTTATTGCAAATGTTTACAACAAAAATGATTTAAGAATTAATGTTGGGGCAAACGTTTCTCACAATAAAAACGTTATTGAAAAACTTCCTTTCAATGGAAATTTAAATAATAGAATTGGTGGAACTGAAATTTGGGATGCTGGAAGTGGTACTTACAAATTTGTTGGAGGATTACAAGAAGGTCAAAAAATTGGAGATTTCTATGCTCACAAGCAATTATACATCCTTTCTACTCAAGCAGAAGCTGATGCATACAATGCAAAAGTTCATGATACTTATGTGACTAAAACAGCTGGTGGAAACAATCCAACGGGTAAAAAATTTGCTGGAGATGCTGTATTTGAAGATACTGATAATAATGGTGTCATAGATAGTAGAGACAGAACGTATATGGGGAATATGTTCCCGAAATTTGTGGGTGGTTTCAACTTCGATGCAAGCTACAAAGGATTCTCAATTGCAGTAAGAACAGATTATTCATTAGGAGCTACAATATACAACGAAGCAAGAGCACGTTTCTTAGGACAATTTCAAGGTAACTACGGATTATTGGCAGAAAGCGCTCAATCTTGGCAAAAAGAAGGTGACATTACAGATGTACCTCGTTACCGTTGGGCAGATCAAACAAATCAGAATAACTTATTCCGTTCAGAAGCGGGAGGAGCTGCTTATAATACCAATATGTTTCAAGGAAATAGCCGTTACTACGAAAGTGGAGATTACCTATGTATAAGAGAAATTACATTTAGTTATAACCTTCCAAAAACACTTGTTGAAAAAGCAAAATTAACATCTGTACGTGTATATGTAACAGGAAGCAACTTATACTACTTTACTAAATATAGCGGTTTAAGCCCAGAAGTACAAGGTATAGATGGAGGTTCTAGTTTAGGACTTAATGCTGCTGGTTCTACAGGTACTTATCCAGTTCCTAGAAATATTATACTTGGTTTAAATATCGCTTTGTAAATTTTAATACTAAAATCATGAAAAAGAAAATTCTTTTATACACAATACTTTTTTCTAGTCTTTCTCTATTTAACTCATGTCAAGATGATTTAGACTTAAAATCTGATAGCGTTATTACCTCAGACAATTTCTGGAAAACAGAAGATGATGCCAAAGCTGGTGTAAACGGTATGTACGTTAATTTTAGAACACAAACCCAACAAACGTATTATTTATTGGGTGGAGCCAGAAGTGCCGAAATAACTTCAGGTGTACAATCGCCTTTAAATTTGGCTTTCTACTACAATAACACCCTAACTCCTGCAACTATAGATGTAGACTGGGCAGGTTTATACACGGTAGTACATCAGGCAAATTTAGTTCTTAAATATGTTCCAGGAATTCAATTTAGCCCATCAACAGTAAACGAGCAAAAAAGATATATTGCACAAGCATACACAATGCGCGCAATGGCTTATTTTATTATGGCTCGTTCATGGGGAGGTGTGCCAATTGTTACTAAACCAACTGAAAACACAAATCAGTCAGAATACATCATTCCTCGTAATACAATTCAAGAAACATTTGCATTTATAAAATCAGATATCGAAGCGGCAATCGCTAATTTTCCAGATGCAACCAATAATAAAATACAGCTTTCTCTTCCGTCTGCTTATGCGCTAAAAGCGGATGTGAATTTATGGACTGCTAAACAATTAAATGGTGGTACTGCAGATTTAAATACTGCTTTAGCGGCAATAAACGCAATACCAAACACTGCATCATTATTACCTAATTTTAAAGATGTTTTTGCTTACGATAAAAAAGGAAATGCAGAAGTATTATTTGCAGTTCGTTATTCTCTAGCAGATTTACCTTCAAATTTATCAGACAACTGGAACTCATTTATGTTTATTGGTCCAAGTGATTTTGCTCCATTAACAACTGCAACTGCAATTGCTACTTTTGGAACTTTGGGTAGTGGTGCTGGTAATGCAGGTATCTCAAGAGTGCAACCAGATATTACAAGATTTAATTTCGATGCAACTGATACTAGAAAAGATGCTACTTATTTAACTCTATACAACGGATCAACTCCAGTAGTAACAGGTTTAGTAAAATACAACGGAACTGTTGATGGTACGCAAAGAAGATTTGTAAGTGATATTATCATATACCGTTTGGCAGACATTTTATTAATGAAAGCTGAAATTAAAAATGCTTTAGGTCAAGATCCTACAACAGAAATGAATCTTGTTATGCAAAGAGCTGATCCTTCAGCTTCATTTACTAACAGTTCACAAACTGCAAATGATGATGCTATTTTAAATGAGCGTTTAAAAGAATTGGCTTTTGAAGGAAAAGCATGGTGGGATTTAGTTCGTTTTAATAAAACAAGCTTAGTACCATCGATGACAGCTAATAAAGAAGTTTTATTTCCTATCTCTCAAAATACTATCAATTTCAATCCGAAAATTGTACAAAATCCACTTAGTAAATAAATTCTAAGAACTAAAATTAAAAAAATGACTGGGAATTTAACCGTTCCCAGTCTAATAAAAATAAAAGACAACAACACTTAAAAATAATCTCATGAAAATCGAACATTTACAAGGTCTTATTTCAGCACCTTTTACCCCATTTAACAGCGATGGAAAATTAGACGTTAGCCTAATTCCAGCCTATTATACTTTTTTAAAGAAAAACAAAATCACTGGTGCTTTTATCAATGGTTCTACAGGAGAAGGTGTTTCGATTACATTAGAAGAAAAGAAAGCGGTAGCACAAGCTTGGGCAGACTGTTCTAATCATGATGCCGATTTTAAAGTAATGGTATTTCTTGGAGGTACTTGCTTAAGCGATTGTATAGACTTAGCCAAACACGCTTACGAAATAGGTTTATATGCCGTTTCATTAACAGCGCCTTTCTATTTTAAACCTGCCAATGTTGATATGCTGGCTGAAGCTTGTATAGAAGTAGGTAAAAGCGTTCCAAATATGCCTTTTTATTACTACCATATTCCAGTATTAACAGGAGTTAATGTAGCTATGTTTGATTTAGTAAGAGCACTAGATGGCAAGCTCCCAAATTTTGCTGGAGTAAAATATACTCATGAAGATTTTATGGATTTCCAAAGTTGTATGAGTTATGAAAATGGGAAATTCGATATGCTTTGGGGACGTGACGAAAATATGTTATCTGCATTAGTATTAGGTGCCAAAGGTGCTGTAGGAAGTACATTTAACTATGCAGCTCCTTTATACTACGATTTAATTGATGCATTTAATGCCAATGATTTGGTTAAAGCACGTGTTTTACAACAAAAATCAATCAATATGATTCGTTTATTAGGTAAATATGGTGGAATCTCAGTAGGTAAATCATACATGAAATTAGTAGGTCATAATTTAGGAGAATTTAGATTACCCGTTAAAAACATGTCAGCTGAACAATTCGAATTATTTAAAAAAGACGTTGACAGTTTGAACTTCAATGAATTTAAATCAAAATAATCCTAGTTAGTTTTTTAAACAAACGCTATGAATAAATCCTTTTTTTATATAATCCTTATCACTTTTATTATGTCAACAATAGTTGCTTTTTCTCAAATAACAAATATTAGCCACGTCGAATGGAAAAAAGCTGCGCAGTTGCTGAATCCTGATGGAAGTTTGTCATTAGGTTTTGCAGGGCCTATTAACGGTATTAGCAATGATGCCTTGATTGTTGCTGGCGGAGCAAATTTTCAGGAGAAAATGCCTTGGGAAGGAGGAAAAAAACATTATTCAAAAGAAATTCATGTATTACAGAAATCAGGAGATCAATACACTTGGGATAAAAACGTACTAACTACATTACCAGAACCAATAGCGTATTCAGGAAATACAGTTACAAATTTAGGAGTGGTTTATGTAGGTGGAGAAAATGAAAATGGTCTTTCGAATAAGGCGTATATTTTAAATTGGAATGCCAATAAAAATGAAGTCGAAATTAAATCTTTACCAAATTACCCAATAGTAGTTACAAATATTGCCCTTACCCATATCGATAATGTAGTTTATGCAATAGGTGGTGATGAAGCAAAACAATCTTCAGATTTAGTTTTCAGTATCGATTTAAACAAAGCTAACCCTGAATGGAAACCGTTGCCAAAATTACCAATGCCTCTTGCAAATTCTGTTGCAGTAGTACAGAATGATAAAAACGGAAAGAACATATATATCATAGGCGGAAGAACAAAAACACCATCTGGCATAAGCGATTTACACAATACCACTTTTGCATTTAACTTTAAAAAACAAATCTGGGAAAATCGCGCCAATATATCTGATGGAGAAAACACAACCAACTTTTCGGCTGGTGCTGGAGTAGCTATAGGAAATGAATATATTTTAATCGTTGGAGGAGATAATGGAAAAACTTTCCATAAAATAGAAACCTACTTATCACAAATTGCTAAAAGCGATTCGGATGAAGAAAAAACAAGGCTTATCGCCGAAAAAAATAAATTAAATACAACACATACAGGTTTCTACAATGCCATCTTATTGTACAATACCCATACCGATAAATGGTCAAAAATTGGTGAATTACCGTTTCTTGCACAAGTAACAACAACAGCAACAATCTGGGATGATAAAATTGTTTTATCCAATGGAGAAATAAAGCCTGGGGTACGTACACCAGATGTAATGTTGGGAACAGTGAAATAGCTTTGGCTTAAACAATTTAAAACATAGTGCTTTTCGTTTTATTTTTAAGTAAAACACCTGATTAACCACCAGTGAAAAAAAACTATGTTTCTATGTATTATCAAAAAAACTAAAAAACTAAAGATTTTAAAGTATATCAAAATATGAAAAACTCTAAATATTATCCTTGGGTAATAGTAGCGTTACTATGGATTGTAGCACTACTAAACTACATGGATAGGCAAATGCTCGCTACCATGAGACCATCGATGGAAGCTGATATTCCTGAACTTGTTTCGGGTGAAAATTTCGGACGTTTAATGGCTATATTCCTTTGGATTTATGCTTTAATGAGTCCAATATCTGGTATCATCGCTGATAAATTAAACCGTAAATGGTTAATTATAGGCAGTTTATTTGTTTGGTCAGCAGTAACCTACGCAATGGGCTATGCAACAACCTACAATCAGGTTTATTGGTTAAGAGCGCTTATGGGAGTTAGTGAAGCTTTATATATACCTGCTGGTTTATCATTAATTGCCGATTATCATCAGCAAAAAACAAGATCCTTAGCTATCGGTATTCACATGACAGGACTTTATGTAGGTTCGGCATTAGGTGGTTTTGGCGCTACTATTGCGGCAAAATACTCTTGGCATTCTACCTTTCATCATTTTGGAATTATAGGAATCGTTTATTCTTTTATTTTGGTTTTTCTGTTAAGTGAGAAAAAAGTTTCGGAAGTAATAAAAACAAATAAAAAAAATGGAGAACAAACGCTATTTAAGGGCTTAGCACTATTGTTTACCAATATTTCCTTTTGGGTAATCTTATTTTATTTTGCCATTATTAGTTTGCCGGGCTGGGCTACCAAAAACTGGTTACCTACCTTATTCTCTGACAACTTAGGAATTTCGATGGATCAAGCTGGGCCATTGGCAACAATTACAATCTCATTCTCCTCATTATTAGGAGTTATTTTTGGAGGAATATTATCAGACAAATGGGTACAAAAAAACATTAAAGGTAGAGTTTATACTAGTGCAATTGGTTTAAGTTTAACCATTCCAGCATTAATGCTAATTGGTTTTGGAGATTCACTCTTTCATGTAGTGGGAGCAGTATTATGTTTTGGAATTGGTTACGGAATGTTTGATGCGAATAATATGCCAATCATTTGCCAATTTGTTTCATCTAAGTATCGAGCAACAGCTTATGGAGTGCTAAACATGACAGGAGTTGGATGTGGTGCGCTGGTAACCTCATTATTAGGTAAATCTGCCGATACAGGAACTTTAGGTTTAGGCTTTGCGTTAATGGCAGGAGTTGTTTTGGTAGCACTAATAGTCCAAATAAGTTTTCTTCGCCCCAAAGTCAATGACTTTGTAGAGGCATAGCATTAATTAGTTCACCCTACATTTTTAAAGTTTAAAATAATTAGTTGGCTTTTGTTTTTTATGAGCTAGGGCGGAGCCTTGCATTCCGCCCAGCCTATATTATGCCTTATTTTTAAAAATAGCTGAGAAAAAATGAATACAAAAAAACGATATCTATTTTTTTACATATTTTTTATTTCGATGATTTCAACCTTTGAAATCATTGCGCAACAAGCAATTGTAAAAATAGCATGTATTGGCGATTCGGTAACCGCAGGATATCTTTTAGCCAATCCCAACACTCAATCCTATCCTTCACAACTACAAGTTTTGATGGGTAAACAATATGAAGTCAAAAACTTTGGACACAGTGGAGCTACCTTATTAAAGAAAGGAAGTACCCCTTATTATAAAACTACAGCATGTGCTGAGGCAATTTCATATAGACCTGATATTGCTATTATTCATTTAGGCCTAAATGATACCGATCCAAGAAATTGGCCTAATTACAAAGAAGATTTTAACGCCGATTACTCTTGGTTGTTAGATACTTTAAAAAAACAAAATCCAAATGTAAAATTATATATCTGTCGCATGACACCTATATTTAATGAGCATCCCCGATTTAAATCAGGAACTAGAGATTGGTTTTGGCAAATTCAAGAACATATTGAAGAAATTGCTACAGCAAATAAAGTAAACCTGATAAACCTACACGAAAAACTATACAATCGTCCAGAACTTTTTCCAGACGCTTTACATCCGACAACAGAAGGTGCTACAATTCTGGCACAAACTGTTTATGAAAATATAACACAAGATTATGGCGGACTAAAACTCGCTCCCATTTTTACAGATAATATGGTCTTGCAACGCAATCAACCAATTGTTATTTATGGCAATGCCAATGGTGGTGACAAAATAGAGATAACTTTAAACAGTCATAAAGAAGTTGTCACAACCAACCTATACGGAAAATGGAAAGTTACTTTTCCAGCTATGAAATCAGGAGGAAAACATGAGATAAATATCTCTTCAAATGGCAAAAAATTAGTTTTAAAAAACATACTAATTGGTGATGTTTGGTTTTGCTCCGGACAATCAAACATGGCATTCCCATTGCAAAAATCTGAGAATGGAGTTGCCGAAGTTAAAAATGCCATTAATAATACAACTCTTCGTTTATTCAACTACAAAGTGATTCAGGAAACCGATGATATTGCTTGGGATTCTACCACTTTAGCAAAGACCAATCAATTAAAATACTTTTCTGGAAAATGGGCAATTAGTGATTCCATTAGTGCCAAAGATTTTTCGGCAATAGCCTATTATTTTGGACAGAATATCATTCATGAAGAAAACGTACCAATAGGATTAATACAAGTTGCAGTAGGCGGATCTCCTATAGAATCCTGGATAGACCGATATACTTTAGAACATGATGATAAAGTAGTCGATGTATTAACCAACTGGCGCAAATCTGATTTTATTATGCCGTGGGTCAGATCACGTGCTGATGTAAATTTAAAAAATGCCACAAATCCAAAGCAACGTCATCCCTACGCTCCTAGTTATAATTATGAAGCGGGCGTAACACATTTTACAGCATTCCCAGTAAAAGGAATTCTTTGGTATCAAGGAGAAAGCAATGCACACAATGTTGAATTATACCAACACTTAATGCCAACATTAGTAAAAAGTTGGCGCAAAGCATGGGGAACTTCCCTACCCTTTTATTACGTGCAGCTATCCAGTATTGACCGTCCTACTTGGCCTTCATTTAGAGAAATGCAGAATAAACTGCAAAAAGAAATTCCAAATAGCAAAATGGCAATCAGCATGGATTATGGCGATTCCATCAATGTACATCCTATTAAGAAAAAACAGATTGCAGAACGTTTGGCACTTTTAGCATTGCAACATACTTATGGAAAACCTGTAAATACTAATGGTCCATCTGCTTTAAAAGCAACTCAAAAAGCAACTTACATTGTAATAACTTTTTCAAATACCAAGCAATTAGCTACTGCAAACCAAAAGGAATTAGTTGGCTTTGAATTAGTAACCGACAAAGGAATTCGTATTGAAAGTAAAGCAATAATCGTAAAAGATCAAGTTCAAATTAAGATTCCAAAAAACGAAAAAATAAAAAAGATTCTATACGCATACAAACCATACACAAAAGCAAATCTTGTGAATGAAGCCAATTTGCCATGCTCCACTTTTCAACTCGAAATAGAGACTAATGTAAATAGTGTGAAAGATGAAAGATGAAAAATGTGAGATGAGAGATGTGAGGAATCAAAAAAGAATGCTGAAATCTGTCTAATCTGCATAAAAAAACAAACAAAATAAAAACCTACACTTAGTAAATACAAAAAACACTAAGTATAAAACATATATAAAATGAGCTATTCAAAAACTGATCTGTTACACTTAAAAGATTTTTATCAAAGTCAATTATTAAATGATACGATACCTTTTTGGTTTCCTCATTCGATAGACACCAAATACGGAGGTTATTTATTAATGCGCGACCAAATGGGTGAATTAATTGATGATGATAAATCGGTTTGGTTTCAAGGGCGAGCAGCATGGCTACTTGCTACACTTTACAATACAATGGAACCTAAACAAGAATGGTTAGAAGGAGCAAAATCTGGTATTGATTTCATAAACAAATATTGTTTCGATACCGATGGCAGAATGTTCTTTCATGTAACACGTGATGGAAATCCGATTCGTAAACGCCGTTATTATTTTTCAGAAACATTTGCTGTAATTGCTATGAGCGCTTATGCAAAAGCGAGCAAAGACGAAGCAAGTGCTGAGATGGCACGCTCCTTATTTGGAGAATGTATAAAATATTCGACCACTCCCGGTTTATTAGAGCCAAAATATACATCCGTTCGCCCATCAAAAGGAATTGGTTCACCAATGATTATGATCAATACGGCACAACAACTAAGAGAAAATATTGGTGACCCGCGTTGTGATGAATGGATTAGCAAATGGATTGCCGAGATTGAGCGTGATTTTGTAAAAGACGATATAAAATGCGTTATGGAACAAGTAGCTCCAGATGGTTCTATAATAGACCATATCGACGGACGCACGCTGAATCCAGGACATGCCATTGAAGGAGCTTGGTTTATACTACACGAAGCAAAATACCGAAATAATGATCCGCATTTAATAGCATTAGGATGTAAAATGCTTGATTATATGTGGGAACGTGGTTGGGATAAAGAACATGGAGGAATTTTATATTTCTGTGATGTATATGGCAAACCCGTTCAAGAATATTGGCAAGACATGAAATTCTGGTGGCCACATAATGAAGTTATCATAGCTACCCTTCTAGCTTATACAATGACAGGTGACGAAAAATATGCCAAATGGCATAAAATGATTCATGATTATTCGTATAGTAAATTCCATGATAAAGAAAATGGAGAATGGTTTGGATATTTACACAGAGACGGAAGCATTGCGCAAACTGCTAAAGGAAACCTTTTTAAAGGACCTTTTCATTTACCACGTCAAGAATGGTATTGTACACAAATACTAACTGAATATTTAGAAAAAAACTAATCTAAATTCACTTAGATTAATTGGACACATCGTCTAGTTATTCGAGATTAAAACCTTATGCTAACTAACCAATTTCAACCAAATATCAAAAACTATGAAAAATTTATTACTCTTTTTTTGTTTGTGTTTTATGTATTTATCCTGCTTAAGTACAAAAGCACAAAGTGGTAAGGTTTTAAACCTCGACGGTGTTTCTAATTATATGACGGTAGCCGATCATACCGATTTAGACTTTGGCTCAGGTCAAAATAAAACCATTACCTGTTGGATAAAAACAACAATGGCAACAGGTACACCGCGTATTTTTGCCAAAAGAAATGGAGCAACTGGCAACGGATATGAATTCTGGACAGGCAATGGCGCAAATGCAGGCAAGTTTGCAATGAATATAAGCGGTACAGGAACTCCTGCTAATATTAGTACTGCAGGATATTCACCAAACGCTATTTCCGATGGCACTTGGCACCATATTGCTATGGTAATAGATGCCTCAAGCAATAGAACTATTTATGGTTATATAGATGGTGTTTTGGCAAATACAGCCAAAACATTCACCTCTGTTACTTCCGATTTTTCTAATGCATTAAACTTTGTTGTTGGTGCCACATCTGATGCTAGTAACAGTTATAAATGGGCTGGACAAATAGATAATATCCGTGTTTGGAATAAAGCTATGACACCTACAGAATTACAAACAGATATGGCTGCAGTGATAAATACGCCTACAACTGACCTTCTTGCTGCCTGGGATTTTGAAAATATAACAGGGAATTCTGTTACCGATATTTCTGGAAATAACCATACGGGAACTCTTTACGGCTCTCCAACAACTTCAAACGCTTTCCCTATGGTACTTACTCTAGATGGCGTAAATGATTATATGTCGGTTGTTAATCATGGTGATTTTAATATAGCTGCAGGGCAAAGTTTGACTGTAACCTGCAAGATAAAAACAGGAGATAATGCTAAGCGTATTATGAGCAAACGACCTAATGGCGCAGGAATCGGATATGAGTTTATAAATAACACAGCTGGTAACGGACAATTTGGAGTTAATTTAACAACTAGTGGCGGAGCTGCTGGACCTCCATATGGTACATCGAATATAGCTAATAATGTTTGGCATCATCTAGCAATGGTTATTGATGTTGCTACAACAAGTTGTAAAATTTATGTAGATGGCGTTTTACAACAAACCAAAACAACAGCAAATATAGGAGGCGCAAACACTGTAACTAATACAGGAGATTTATTATTCGGAACTATCAGTAATTTTGCCTCGTATATGAATGCACAATTGGATGATATACGCTTTTGGAACAAGGCAATGACAGCCACAGAAGTAGTTACTGATAAAACAACTACTATAACAGGTACGGAGACGAATTTAATTGCCGCATGGGATTTCGAAAATATTAATGGGGTAACTGTCCCAGATATTTCTGGGAATAACCACCCTGGTACACTAATTAATGGAGCTGCAGTAATTGCTCAAACAAACGAAATGCATCTCAATTCGGTTTCCTTAGTGCAAACTGAATTACCAACAGGTTTAGGAGACATAAACCAACGAATTGTGGCAGTAAAAGTTTCAGCCACTGGCGCTCTTAATCCACTTACTGTAAATACTCTAAAATTTACAATGGCAGGAACAACCAATATTGCCGATGTTACTAATATCAAAATTTATACTAGCGGAGCAAATGCACTTTTTAATCCAGCAACTGCAACATTATTTGGAACTATTGCTCCTGCAAATGGCAACCTAGCTGTTAACGGATCACAAGCATTGGTATCTGGTGATAATTACTTTTGGATTGCATACGATGTTGCGCCCAATGCAACCGAAGGAAACATATTAGATGCTACTTGCGAATCTATCATTGCTAATAACATCACCTACACTACCGTAGCTAATACAATTGCAGGTAATCGTGTGATTTTATTAGCCAATACACTTTTATTTACACCTGGAGATGCAGGCTCATCTAACTATCGTATTCCAGCAATTGTAACTGCCGCCGATGGTTCACTGGTAACAGTTACAGATAAAAGATGGAATCATGCAGGAGATTTAGCAGCCAAAATTGACCCAGTCGTTCGTCGTAGTACTGATAACGGAAAAACTTGGTCGGCACCATTAACTATTGCAAATTTTGGTGCTCCAACTGGAGCGGGAGATGCAGCATTAGTTTTGGATAAAACTACTGGAGAATTAATATGTATCGTTTCGGCAGAAAAAGGTTTTTTTGCTTCTACAAATGTGGCACCAGCCAAAGTTTTGATAATCAAAAGCTCTGATAACGGAATAACTTGGGGAGCAGCTGTAGATATCACCAATCAAATTTATGGTCCAAATCCTGGTTGGAAAGGGCTATTTGTTGCCTCAGGAAGAGCACACCAATTACGTGATGGAAAAATTGTTGCTGCAATTGCAGTACGCGAAAATGTTTCTGGAACTGAGCATATTAATAATTATATGATTACTAGTGCTGATCACGGAGTTACATGGACCGCATCGACAGGAAGAGCGGAGCAAGATGGAGATGAAGCCAAAGTAGTAGAATTAAACAATGGAAATATCATGATGAGTATTCGTAATTCGGGAACACGCCGATTTAATATTTCTACAGATAAAGGAGCAACTTGGGGAACAGCATACAACCAAGCAAGTATAACAGATCCTAATTGTGATGGTGATTTTATACGCTATACTTCTACTCTAGATGGTTATGATAAAGACCGTTTATTGCATTCTATTCCATTTGCAGGAAGTCGAAAAAATGTTAGCGTACAACTAAGTACTGACGAAGGAACAACTTGGGGTGCACCTAAAACTATTTTCTCAGGAGCCTCAGCGTACTCAAGCTTAACCATATTGCCAGACGGAACAATTGGTATTTATTATGAAAATGGAGAAAACTCAACATACCAAATGTATTTTGTACGTTTCAGCCTTAATTGGTTAACCAATGGAGCAGATACATATATTCCTGCAAATAATCCTTCGCTGGGTTTAGAAACAGAAGAAAACACAACGTCAAAAGAGCAAAAATTTAGTGTTATATTAGAGCCAAATCCGATAGATGATTTAGTAAAGCTCAAAATTAATAATGCTAAAGGGACAGTAAATATAAAAATATTTGATATCTCAGGTAAAGTAATACGTACTGAAACTATAAAACCTAACGAAACAGAAGCTACATTTTCACTAGGAAATCAAGCACAAGGCATTTATATTTTAAAAGCAAATGATACAAATTCATCTATTAGTAGTAAACTAATAAAGAAATAAACTATAAAAATGAAACAAGCAATTATAAATACCACTGTACATACTGGCGATGAAATCATTAATAATGGAGTCATTATTATTGAAAATGGAACTATAATTTCGGTTCAAAAAGAAATTCCAAATGATATTGAAACGATAGATTTACAAGGAAACCACATTGCAGCTGGATTTATAGATATTCAAATAAACGGTGGCGAAACACTATACTTTAGTCAGACGCCTACTGAAGAAACAATTCAGGATATATACGATACAAGTCTTAAATATGGGACAACTCATGTGCTTCCGTGCTTAATTTCATCATCAAAGGAAACAATTCTACAAGGGATTGAAGCTGTTCGTAATTACAAACAAAAACATAACAATGGAGTAATTGGAATGCATCTTGAAGGGCCGTTTTTAAATCCTTTAAAACGTGGTGCTCATAGTATTGACCAAGTTCGAAAACCAACTAATGCAGAGCTTGAAGAAATTATACGTCACGGGAAAGATGTTATAAAAGTAATCACGATTGCCCCAGAATGTTTTACAGATGAGCAATTAAATATGCTGCTAGAAAGTGGTATTGTGATTTCGATAGGACATTCGACCGTTACACATAAAGAAGCACAAGTTTATTTTTCTAAAGGCATAAAACTTGTAACTCATTTATTTAATGCTATGACACAATTCGGTCATCGTGAACCTGGTTTAGTTGGTGCAACTCTAGAAAATGAAAATGTATATGCTCCAGTGATTTTAGATGGCGCACATTGTGATTATGCTGCAGCAAAATTAGCATACAAACTAAAACAAGATAAATTTTTCTTAATTAGTGATGCTACATTTTTGGGACGCAAAATAGCCGACTTTAAATGGGGGAATTTTGATGCCCATCTAGAAAATGGCTTCTATAGAAACAACGAAGGAAATTTGGCTGGCGCTACAATATCAATGCAAGAAGCAGTACAAAACGCCTATAATCATTTAAACGTATCGGCTGACGAAGCTATAAAAATGGCAACTAGTCGTGTAGCAAGCGCTATTGGTTTGGAAGATAAAATAGGTAAAATCAAAACTGGATTTCCTGCAAGTTTTGTCAAATTCAATACTGATTTATCAGTAATAGAAACATTAAATTTCAACACCATTTAAACAATATTACAAATGCTAACCAAAAACAAACCACTCTTTTAAATAATGAAAACCCCATAAGTTGCTATGCTTTTTGGGGTTATTTCATTACAAACCACTAAATATTAGCCTATACATAATTACCTAATCCCCAATAGGTTTACTACTTAAAAAGTCTAAAAAGGCGTTTCGATCAAAGTGAATCGCGTAGAGAACTATGTCAAAAAAACAAATTAAAGGCTACAATTAATTTATAAAATAACCAACTCAAATAACACAAAAATGGAAACCGATTTAGATATCAAACCAGATATTAGTTATAAAAGC
>NZ_JAJMOZ010000014.1:0-99830 GCF_020991525.1 Flavobacterium sp. EDS | reverse complement strand
ATAGCCGACCCTTGTTATTATTGTCCTGATGAAGAAGAACCAACTGGTGGTAGTGGTGGTTATCCAATACCGCTTAGAGAGATTATAATAACTACACCTCCTAAATCAACACCACCATCGTTTCCTCCTATGACTTTTATCCCGCGTGGCCCCGCATACGGTGCGGTTGATCCACCTGAATATACAAATCCGCCTCGAGGAGGAGGGGGTGGTGGTTCAAGTTCAATAGGGAATACTGAAAACCCTTGCGATACAGCCAAATCTACAACAGCGAATGCCAAAAGCCCTGCTTATATATCTGCTAAAAGCAACATTATTAAAGCTAGTGCAGATGGACTTGAACATAGTATCACACTAGGTAAAGATGCTAATGGCAATATAACTCAGGCACCAATGAGTAATGGTTCATCGGAAAAAGTAAAAGTAAATACAACTTGGGCTGGTGCTTTTGGAGCTATGCATAACCATCCAAATCAGACCCCAGTATCTGGGGGAGATATATATGCTGCCGTAACATTGAACACAGGAAACAGTAATTTTACAACTTCTTTTATTCTAACAAAAGGAGAGACTTATGCAATTGTGGTTACAGATCTAGCAGCAGCACAAGTATTTACAGCAAGTTATCCTGCAGATATATCTCCTATTTATCCGCCTGAATTTCCAGAATTTATATTTGATCAAATATCATTTATTAGATCTAAATTAGGAGAATCAAATGAAGTCAGAACAATGGCAATAGCATCTGTTTTAGATAAATATAATGCTGGCATTACCTTAATGAGGCAAGACAGCGATGGTCAGTTTAACCCCATAAAAGTACAAGAAACAACCCAACCCGATGGTACTAAAACATATACCAAAATACCTTGCAACAAATAAATTTAAAAAAAATGAAAAATACAATAAAAACATTCGCTATTCTATTCTTGCTTCTAAGTTATGGTTGCAAAGCACAACAAATGGTACAGACACCTAACGAGGCATATAAATTAAAGGAAAATGAGCAACAGTTCCTTAACTACCCTTTAAAAAATCTGTTGAAAGAAATAAAGCCTGAAATAAAATTTGTCATAGGTACAGTCGATTACCCATCTTATTTTTCTTTTAGATTTATAACTCGTGAAGAATTGAGTCGCAAATCAATAGATGATAAAATATTAGGGTTATATGTATATGTAAAAGAACCTTTAGACTGGAATTTTGATAAAAGACCTAAAGGAGAAGAATATCAATGGACAAAAGAAGATGTGAAAAAATATGGTAATCTTACAGTAATTCGAATCAAAGTTATTGGTAAAAATTAAATAGAAAACCTTTTAATACTAAAATTTATATACTTTCAAAATTCTTTGTTTATAAATGAAAAACATATTAAAAACATTCGCAATTATATTTTTACTGGTAACCTATAGTTGTAAAGCACAGCAAATGGTACAGACACCTAATGACATATATAAATTAAAGACAAATGAACAGCTGTTTCTCAACAAACCTTTAAAAAACTTATTAAAAGAAATAAAACCAGAAATTAAAACGGCATACGGAACATTAGGTTATCCATCTTACTTTTCTTTTAGATTTATAAGCCCTGAAGAAATTAAGCATAAGCCTTCAGATTCAAGTATATTAGGTTTATATGTGTATGTAAAAGAAGATGTTGAAGAATGGAGTCATGGCGCAAGGCCAAAAGAAAAAGAATTCCTATGGACAAAAGAAGATATAGAAAAATATGGAAATTTTACTGTAATCCGAATTAGGGTTAGTGGTAAAGAGTAAATAACTAGCGCTTTAAACATTTGTTTATAAATGAAAAATACAATAAAAATATTTGCAATTCTATTCTTGCTTCTAAGTTATAGCTGTAAAGCCCAGCAATTAGTACAAGCACCCCAAGACCTTTATACAATAAAAGCAAAAGAACAGTTATTCCTTAATAAGCCGTTGAAAAATCTGCTTAAGGAGATAAAACCAGAGATAAAAACGGCTTTTGGAACGTTGAGTCCTCTAGGTACCCCATCATATTTTTCTTTTATGTTTTTAAGCCCACAAGAACTAAAACAACACGTAAAAGGAAGAAAACATATAAATTTATTTGTATATGTGAAAGAGCCTGTGGATGAATGGAATCTTGGTAAAAGATCAAAAGAAATAGAGTTTCAATGGAGAAAAGAAGACCTTGAAAAATATGGCAACTTTACTGTAGTTAGAATCAAAGTTATTGAAAGAATAGAAGACTAGATATATAAGATTCTCAAGATCGTAAAAATTTGGGGACTTTAATGGTTTTAAAAACTTTGTTTATAAATGAAAAATACAATAAAGACCTTTGCAATTCTATTCTTGCTTCTAAGTTATAGCTGCAAAGCGCAACAAATGGTTCAAACGACAAAAGATGTTTCTAAACTAAAAACAAATGAGCAACAATTTATTAATAAACCTTTAAAAAATCTTCTTAAGGAAATAAAACCAGAAATTAAAACTGCAGATGCTACTAATGATAATCCCTACTATTTTAGTTTTAAATTTAGAACATTGGAACAACGAAAAAAAAATGAGGGAAGTAAAGAAGATGCTGTATCTCTTTTTGTCTACGTAAAAACTCCAATTGATTGGAAATACGAAAATAGACCTCCTGGCAAAGAACTACTATGGACAAAAGATGATATTCAAAAATATGGTGATCTTACAGTAACTAGAATTAGAGTTATTGGAAAAGAGTAAATAAGTAACGTTTTTAAAAAACTTTATTTACAAATGAAAAATACAATAAAAATATTCGTACTGCTATTATCTATAGTACATTATAGCTGCAAAGCGCAACAAATGGTTCAAACTACAAAAGATGTTTCTAAACTAAAAACAAATGAGCAACAATTTATTAATAAACCTTTAAAAAATCTTCTTAAGGAAATAAAACCAGAAATTAAAACTGCAGATGCTACTAATGATAATCCCTACTATTTTAGTTTTAAATTTAGAACATTGGAACAACGAAAAAAAAAATGAGGGAAGTAAAGAAGATGCCGTATCTCTTTTTGTCTACGTAAAAACTCCAATTGATTGGAAATATGAAGAAAGACCTAAAGGTAAAGAGTTAATGTGGACAAAAGAAGACGTAGAGAAATATGGTAACCTTACTGTAGTTGCAATCAAAGTTATTGAGCATTGAACGAATAGAAGATTAAAAAAAAAACATTTAAGTCCCCGATTCATAAAGATTTATGGATTTGAAATATTCTTATAAATGGTTGTTTGCAAATGAAAAAAATACTGATTTTAACATTCTTCATAGGAATTACATTTTCCTGTCAAGCACAAATTTTACCCATAGAAAAGAGAATTGATTATATATCTTCTAGGGATGGTATTCCTGAAAGTGTTACTTATTTTAAAGATATCAATAATGTATTGGACAAATTTGTTGGCACTTGGAAAGGAATTTATGATGGTAAAAACTATGAATTTAGAGTTTCAAAAATTACAACCAAACCTAGGAGAGTTACAGAAGATAAGCTTGTAATGCGTTATCTTATAACAAATAGTAATGGGATTGTAATTGAAGATACTAGGGCGTTACCAGATTCTAGTCCCTATGTAATCAAAGGAAACTATATTGAAAAGAATACTTATTTTTTAACTTATATTGGTAAAAATGCAAAGTGTGGACAAAAAGGTACTCTCATGATTGATTTCTTAAAAGATAATAGTAATACAAAAATGAATTTGTTTTTCTCACCTTCAAGGGAAATAATTTATGAAAACGATTGTAGCGGATTTAAGCAAATTATGCCTTTAAAAGAAATCATTTTAACTAAGTAGAAACAAATTAAACATTCAATCCCCGAGTCATAAAGATTTGGGGATTTCTATTAAAAAGATCATAGAATGAAAAGAAAGATAATATACTCAATTTTGTTGCTACTGCTTATTTCTAACAATGCAAAATCACAAATTTTGAAGGATAGTTTATATGGGAATGTGAAAAGGTTAAGTGAAAAAGTAATTTTTTTAACTAAAAAAGAAAATCCGCAATTAATGTATTATGACGATTACGGGCATTACGGTTTTATGGGACCTCAATCAACTATTTATAATTTTCGTAACCTTTGGTTTTCTTCACCATTGTGCTATTATTTAAATTACAAACGAGATTTTGACAAAAAAAGAAGAGTAGTAAATGAGATATGGTTTGATAAAAAAAATGATTTTATAAATTCTTATCGATATGTTTATGATAAAAAAGAGAGATTGATAAGTGCAATTGATTCCTCTAAATATTCAACAGCAACAGAGAATTATTATTATACAGATAATGGGGATGAAAATATCATTAGAGAGAATTTAAGTTATAACTCGTTTTCTCATACCTATAAAAAAAATAAAGACGGGAAAATTATGCTTTTAAAAAAATATGATGAGAATGGTGTAATTGATGAATATAGGTATCACTATACAGAAAATGATGAATTAAAATATAGATTGTACAAAAATCCCAATAATTGGAAAAAAGAAAATGATAAATCTTTTTCTTATGGGGTGCAAGATTCAGTTGGAAGAACATACAGAGATTTAATCAACGAATATGATGATAAAAATAGACTCATTAAACGCCAAACATTCGGTTTGTATGAGGATGAAAAATATCAAAATCCAGTCTTAACAAATGAACGGATATATAAATATCAAAATGATAGTATTATTGGAATTACAGAGTATTCTCGAGGAGCCAGTTTTATCACTTATTTACACCTTAAAAGGGATAATTTTGATAGATTGATTGAAAGATATTGTTGTAATAAAGAAATCTCTCAAGCATCAATAATTGAAAAATACTTCTACAAAAACAATAAAATAGCAACTCTGGATTATGCTGTGAGATCGGATAACCATAAAAGAAAAATGGATAAATCTCATATTGTCTTCACCTACAAATTAGACGGTCAAAATAACTGGATTGAAATTATTAAAAATGTAAATGGAGTCGATTTGTACAAATGGACTAGAGAAATTGAGTATTATTAAACGATTGATAATGCTTTAAAATTCGTTTATATACGTATTCTTTCGTAAGTAATATTAGTTTAACCCGTTGCGTGTAATTATTTGCAGTAAAATAAATTGATTTATATATTTAATTGTCTTTTCAATAATATCATGTAAAGCACAAGTACTACCTGTTGAAAACGTGGTGGACTATGTAAAGCTTTTTAACCTAAATCTGCAAAATGAAAAATTATTACTTGTCTTGGTATTTATCTCTTTTTAAGCGCTTGCTCAAATGATGATGTAAACTAATACGTATTTATTATTCTATAAACGCAAAATATGATGCTCAGATTCTATAATTCCCAACATTATTTCGTCCAAAAAGAAAAGTATTTTGTCATATTTGTTTAAATCGGGTAAATCATCAATTAATATTTGAGGTAATATCTTGAATTTTTGTTTTGTTGTTTTGGTTTTAAGTCAATTTTTTTGTCAACTAAATCAATATCGCTTATTATTAGCCTACAATCCTCAACTGATTTTAGGGGATAATAGGTGTAAAATTTACAAATAAGAGCATTTAAGGGGCGTTATTCTGCATGTAATCGAAGATTGCATCTTCTTCTTTTGTGGAATAACTTTTATTATGCTCTGGCTTTGCTTTTAAAATATTGACATTAGTGATGAAGTAGGTTGCAATTATTTAATTGTCTTCAAAAACTTGGAATATTCCTTGGATATCTATTCTTGTATTATTGCTATGATTTATTCTCTCAAGTACTTCATATCAAATAAGCGATAACTGTTTTTTTTTTGTTACTGAAGTAATATTTCTTTTTTCAAATTCATTTGAGTTAAATCAAAGGTCGAATTTCAGGATTCTATTTTTAAAGTTTGGATATGCAACTCGTTTTAAAGATTGTTCTTCTATTTCCTATACAGCACGTCAAATTCCGACTTAGATAATTGAATAACAGAATCATTTTATGCTCGAATTTCTGTAGCGTTCACACTTCAATAGTTCAATTTTAAAGTTTCTGTAAAAGATTTTCGTAATTTAATCCCAATAAAAAACCCTTAAACAATTGTTGTTTAAGGGTTTGTTTTGGTAGCGAGACCGAGATTTGAACTCGGGACCTCAGGGTTATGAATCCTGCGCTCTAACCAACTGAGCTATCTCGCCATTTGGCAGTAAGAGTATGTCTCTCATTGCGGGTGCAAATATATGAATTAATTTAGATTTGACAAGCGTAAAGTGAAGAAAAAAAAATATTTTTAAAAAATTGTTTTTTACGGAGATATATTCTTATATTTCCGAAAAATTAAATCTGGCACATGGATCTAAAAGTACGTTACGAAATCGAGTTTCCTATAAATTCATCTCCGCAGTTGTTATATCAATATATATCTACACCATCAGGACTATCTGAATGGTTTGCAGATAATGTAAACTCGCGTGGAGAGTTTTTTACTTTCATCTGGAATGATTCTCAGGAAAAAGCACGTTTAGCATCCAAGAAAACGGGCGAAAAAGTTAAGTTCAAATGGGTTGACGAAAGCAGCAAAGACACAGAGTATTTCTTTGAATTGCATATTCTCGTAGACGAAATAACTAAAGATGTTTCGCTTATGGTAGTCGATTTTGCCGAAAAAGATGAGCTTGGAGAAGCAAAACAATTATGGGAAAATCAAATTTCCGATCTTAAACATCTTATTGGATCAGTTTAGTAAAAGTCTATTTTATAACTTATATTTGCCCTGAACAAAATTCAGGGTTTTTTTTATGATTAATTTTAACGGAAATATAGTAGCACAGGACGACAATTTACTAATTCAAAATCGCGCTTTTTTATATGGAGATGGTGTTTTTGAAACCTTTAAAGTAGTAAATAATAAAGTTCTTTTTATTGAAGATCATTATTTTAGACTAATGTCTTCAATGCGAGTAGTTCGAATGGAGATTCCAATGAACTTTACAATGGAATATCTAGAAGAACAAATACTTTCGTTGCTTAATTATAATTCAATTTCTGATTCGGCTAGAGCTAGAATTACAGTATATCGCAATGATGGTGGATATTATCTGCCACAAAATAATACAGTTTCGTTCTTAATTCATGCAATTGCCTTAGATAATAAAGAATATCAAGTAAGCGAGAATCAATATGAAGTTGATTTGTACAAAGATTTTTATGTTACCAAGCAATTATTGTCATCAATTAAGACAACTAACAAAATTATAAATGTTACAGGAAGTATTTTTGCAAACGAAAACGGACTGGATAATTGTATTTTACTAAACGATAGTAAGAATGTTGTTGAAGCATTACAAGGGAATTTGTTTATGCTGTTAGGTAATAAGTTAATTACGCCACCAGTATCTGAAGGATGTTTAAATGGAGTAATGCGTAAGCAAATACTAGCATTAGCCAAAAAACTAAGTGACATAGAAGTTGTAGAAGAACCAATATCGCCGTTTGATTTACAAAAAGCCGACGAATTGTTTCTTACTAATGTGATAAAAGGAATTCAGCCAATAACTAAATACCGTAAAAAAGAGTTTACAACTAAATTATCAGGGGTGTTAACGCAAAAACTTAATGAAAGTATTGCTTAAATATTAGTTGAGGTACGGATTCTCTGGTGCATTAGACCAAATGAGATAATCTCCTCCTAGTTCGATAATTTGTTGTTTCCAAAAATGTGTTGGTGATTTTCCGATAATTTTATTTTTATAATTATTATCAGCTATAATCCAGGAATTATTCTGCATTTCTGTTTCTAATTGATGTTCATCCCAGCCAGTGTAACCCAAAAAGAAACGTATGTTGTTCTTGTTGATTGCACCGCTGTTAATTAGGTCTTTTGTGGATTCAAAATCTCCTCCCCAATATATTCCGTTTGAAATCTCAATACTATTTGGGATTAAATCGGGTATATTATGGATGAAATAAAGATTATCCTGCTCTACTGGACCACCATTATAGATTCTGAATGTGGCCTGGATTTCTGGAATTAAGTCATTAATGGTGTATTTTAGTGGCTTATTTATGATGAAACCTATCGAGCCTTCTTCGTTGTGATCTGCTAATAAGATCACTGATCTATTAAATGATAAGTCTCCAATTATAGAAGGCTCAGCAATAAGTAGGTGTCCTTTTTTTAATTTTTCTGAAATCATATCGTTACAATTTTTATTAAATTTAAGAATAAATTTTTTAAAATCGTAAATAAAATCGTCAAAGAGCAAAAAAAAACCCTCCATATGGAAGGTTTTAATTATATTAAAAGCGTATGTAACTTGTTATTAGTTAACTGCACTTTCTAATTCAGCTCCTGCTTTAAATTTTACAACATTCTTAGCTGCAATTTGAATAGTTTTTCCAGTCTGAGGGTTTCTTCCGTCTCTAGCAGCTCTAGCTGATACTGACCATGATCCAAAACCTACCAATGATACTCTCCCACCTTTTTTCAAAGTTGCACCTACGTTTCCTAAAAATGATTCTAAAGCTAATTTTGCTGCAGCTTTTGTAATTCCTGCATCAGCAGCAATAGCATCGATTAATTCTGATTTGTTCATAATAATTAGTTATTAATTGTTGGTTAAAAAAAATTGTCAATACACAAATTTAGTAGGAAATACGTTCCTTGCAAGCGTTTTGTTTAATTTTAGTTTGAATTGTTAATAACTTGCTTTTTTTGTTCATAAAACCACCTAAAAACATCACTAAATTTAGTAAGTAGCCTTATTTTGTTGATGTTAGTACACTTTTGCCTTGTCAGAAAAAGTGATCCCATTTAGCAATTCTGCAACGGTCATTCGTTTTTTCCCTGGTAATTGCAAACTCAATAATTGAATATAACCATCAGCAACTGCAATTTTAATCTCCTTTTTGGTGCTAATTAGGCTACCAATTGGAAGATCATGCGTTTCGAAAATAGGCTTTGCTTCATATATTTTTATGCTTAATTCTTCACTTTGGTCTTTTAAGAAACACCAAGAAGCTGGATAAGGACTTAATCCTCTTATTAAATTATTGATTGTTGATGCTGGTTTTGTCCAGTCAATCTTGCAATTTTCCTTGTTTAGCTTGTAGGCAGTTTTAATTTCTGCAGATTCTTCCTGAATTATTGTAGTTACATTTCCAGCTTCAATTGCTTGTAATGTTTCAATAACAGTTTTGCTTCCTAAATGCATTAATCGGTCATGAAGTTGTCCTGCGTTTTCGGAAGGTTCAATTTCTATTTCAGAACTAAGTATCATAGCTCCAGTATCGATTTTATCATCTATAAAAAAGGTAGTAACACCAGTTTTTGTTTCTCCATTTATTATAGCCCAGTTAATAGGGGCTGCACCACGGTAATTAGGAAGTAGGGAAGCATGAAGATTAAAAGTTCCTAGTGAAGGCATCTCCCATACAACTTTTGGAAGCATTCTAAAAGCTACTACAATTTGTAAATTAGCATTCAGGGCTTTTAATTCAGATAAAAAGACTTCGTCTTTTAAATTAGTAGGTTGTAATAAATTAAGATTATTAGCTAATGCATATTCTTTTACAGCCGAATATTTTATTTTTTGACCACGACCAGCTGGTTTGTCTGCTGCAGTAATAACACCAACAACATTATAATTGTTCTTTATTATAGTGTCCAGAATTCCAACAGCAAATTCGGGAGTCCCCATAAATATGATTCTTAATTTTTCCATTATGATTTTAAAGTGTATTTATTATTCGGTTTTATTATAATGTGATTCTCTTCTAATAATTCTTGTAATGTATGAACAACGTCATCAGCGGTACTATTAGTTCGAGTCTGTATGTCTCTGGAGCTTAACTCTTCGTTTTTTAATAAATCTAGAATGTCTTGTGCAATAGAGTTTTTTGATTTTTTGGCTTTCTTGGTAATGCAATAGGAGCAAATACCACAATCAGTAGTTGTTTTTTCTCCAAAATACTCTAGAATCAGTTTGCTTTTACATGTTTTATGTTCATTAACGTAATCCAAAACCGATTTTAGTTGGTCTTTTTTCAGATTGTTTTGTTTTTCAAGATATTTTGCAATTCTATTAATTGTGAGTGCATCCTCGCGAATTTCATTAAATAATATAGTCGCATCGTTGTTCTTGCTATTATATTCTATAATTTCTTTTTCTTTTAGTTTTTGCAAAACGGTATGTACTTCAGCTTCTGAACTGCTGGATTTTTTGGCAATAAGTTGAAGGTTAAATGGAGTCTTCATTTCATAGATGCCAGGATAAGTTCGTAAAATGGCGAGAATAATTTCCTCGTCATTTGGATTCATACTTATATATCGAATAACTTCTTTAGACTCTATTAGAAATTGCATGGTTATTTTTTCAGAAAAACCTTGTGATAAAGTAATGATGCCTTGTCTGTCTAAAAACTGTAATGCATTGTAAGTTTTTAAAGTGGGAAAATCGTATTTATGACAAAAACGATTCAGATTAAAAGAAAACTCTTCATCGATTCCTTCACCGTAGGCAATTCGGAAATAATTACAAAGTTTAATATACATCGCAGTTAAAAACTTTTTGTCGGCCAAATTTTGAATAAACTGACTTTCGGCATTAGCAGTATCAGAAGCACTGGTAAGTAAAACTGAGAAAGATTTTTCTCCATTACGCCCAGCACGCCCAGATTCCTGATAATAGTTTTCTATATTTTCGGGTAATTGAGTGTGAATTACAGTTTTAACATTGGGTTTGTCAATTCCCATTCCAAATGCATTAGTGGCAACAATAACTTGCGCCTTTTCAGTCATCCACAATTGCATGTTTTTATCTTTTTCTTTAGTAGTAAGACCACCGTGATAGTAAGTAGCCTTAAATCCTAAAGATTCTAATTGAGCCGAAATAGTTAGACAAGATTTTCGATTGCGTACATATATAATAGAAGGTTGTGGATTTTTTTTTAAAATCTGTTCTGTTCTATATAGCTTGTCTTCAACTTCAAAAACCATGTAGGCAATGTTTTCTCTGGCAAATGATTGCTGGAAAAGTTTTGTATCTTTTAATCCCAATTCAGTTTTGATATCTTCTATAACTCTTGGAGTTGCTGTAGCAGTCAAAGCGAGAAAAGGAATCTTAGGAAAAAATTTTTTAAGTTCAGAAATTTTAAGATAAGCAGGTCGGAAGTCATGCCCCCATTGCGAAACACAATGTGCCTCGTCTATGGCAATAAAATTTATAGGTAAGTTCTTTACACGATCAAGAATCCAGTCCGATTGAAGTCGTTCAGGAGATAAGTAAAGGAATTTATAATTCCCAAACTGGCAATTGTCCAGAAGATTAATAATTTCTTCCGTATTAATTCCACCGGTAAGAGCAATTGCTTTAATGTCGCGTTTTTGCAAATTAGCAACCTGATCTTTCATTAAGGCAATCAAAGGCGAAATCACAAGGCAGATTCCTTCTTTCATCATTGATGGAACCTGAAAACAAATTGATTTTCCTCCACCTGTTGGTAATAAGGCAAAAGTATCTTGCCCTTCTAAAACGGAATCGATGATTTCGTTTTGTAAAGGACGGAAACGATCATGTTTCCAGTATTTTTGAAGAATTGCTAATGCTTCTTGCATTTGTCAGAATTAAAGTTAACAATTTAGAAAGCAGCTTCTAGTTTTACCAACCTTAAAAACTCCGACTAAATTTTATCTAAGATATAAAGAATTCGGTTAGTTACTGTGTCTTTAGGAACTTCAATTAGTTCGTAGCCATATTTTTTGTACGTTTCCACTAGATGATTGTAGATCGTTTTTGCTTGTTCGAAGTTTTCGTAACGTTCACCGTCACTCTTGTAGATTTCTTCCCAAGGCGGAAGTAGAAAAATTTTAGAATATTTGCAAACTTCGCATGCTTCTTTAAAGTGTTCAGGGTAATTATCGCCTATGTAGTCCATATAAGCCACAACATCAGGAATTCCTCTATCAATAAAAACTACTTCCGCTGGTTCTGCTTTAGCATTTTCGAATTGTTTTATCCTTCCCTCCAGTAGCTTTTCACTAAATAACAAGGGTTTTTCAAGAAACAGTTGTTCGATTCCTTCTTTTTGAGCCTCAAGGGTTACTTGTCTAGAAATTTCGGGATAACAGCAATATCCATCGGCTACTAAACCATCAATAATTGTAGACTTTCCCGTACCTGGGCCACCAATAATAACAATAATTTCTTTCTGCACTTTCTAAAAATAAAGTGCAAATTTACCTAAACTTATTGGTATAATACAAGATTTTTTTTTTGAAGCGAGCGATTTATTTATTTTTAGTAGGTAAAGTTCCTGCTGTTTGCTTCAATCTTTTCCTTTTTAAAGAAAAAAGAAAAAGGATTTTCACTTCCATCAGGGCTATGGAGGTTATATTTGGTTTTTTTTGGATTTATTAGATTTTTGGACTGTCAGATGAAATGTTTAAAGTTTAGCACATAACCCGTCTGAATCCACTTCTTCGCGATGACGAATCTGTCTAATCAGTGATGAGTTATGTGTTTGTTTGGTTATCCTTAGTGAGTTAGGTGTAAAAAAAAACTACAAGATTTAATAAGTCACGCTGAAAACAAAGCCCTAGATTATTAGGTTGTTTTTTAAATTGCCGTTGGTTTTAACCAATGGATTATTTGTTTTGTGTGGTTATTGATTTTAGCTAAATGTTTTTAAATCTTTTTCTCGGCAGGAATAATAATATGCGATTCGAATTTTCTTTTTGCAATAACATTATCTATAAAATCCAGAACATAATCAGGTTCTTCTCTAAATAAATAACCACAAAATTCATGTTCGGCTCCAGAAGAAGTAATTAGTTCGATATCTTTTTTTAATGAAATCATACGATTGTAAACCGAATAAGAACCAGAAAGTATCATGAAGCCCTTCGAGTCTGTAGGGCAGGAGCGATGTGATCCCGTAGCATAAGGAACAGTTGAGTCTTCGCTTCCATGCGAAAGTAACATCGGAATAGCATTTTCAGAAGTAATTAAATCTACATTTATAATCGCTCCAGAACCTCCGATAAGGCCTTTGTATTTAAATTTTTCTGGTAAATTATTAGAATACAAGTTCATTGATTTGTAGTCCCAAAAAGAAGCATGAAACGCAATTTCACCACCGGCACTAATTCCTGCAATAAATATTTTCGAATCATCAATATTGTAAGTGTTTTTGTTTTTAATCAAATAAGAAGTTGCTTGCCATGCATCACTAACGGCAATTTGTATGGTTTTAATTTTTTCAGGCAATGGTGAGGTGCATCCAAAATCTTTGTCCTTCATGTAAAGCGTGTAAGAGATACTCGCAACGGCAATTCCTTTTTTAGCAAGACTAGTGGCAAAGTTTCTTTCGCCAAAACGATCTCCACCTGAAAAACCGCCACCATGAGCAAAAATTACAAGAGGTGTTTTTTTGTTAGATTTTTTAGGTAAATATAAATCAAGATCTAGTTTAATTGAGTCATTCTGGAAATAGGTTAAGGTCTTGATTTCTTGTGCTGTAATAGAATTTGAAATAAAAGAAAAAATAAATAGTAAGTAGAAAAAAGGCATTCTCATTGTAGTGATTTTTTTATTATTTGGAATTTTGAATCAATCAAAGATAAAATAATAAAATAGGATAGGCCAAATTCTGTTATTTTAACAATTTTAACCAATAGCAATTAGTCTGATAGAAGGTGAAAATAAAGCTAATTTTAACTAATGTATCTCATTGAGAAAAAATCCCAAAAGCTAAATATAAAATCTCAAATCAAAACCGTATATTTGCGTCTATTTTAATGAGATAATGGACGAAGATAAAGAAAAAACCATCGCCGAATTTTACGAAAGATTAAAGGTTGAGTTAGATAATACTAACACTTGGCCAGCAGAGTATTTGTATAAATTTATTATGCCTTCAGTAGGGGATAATGTCGAGCGCGTAGAGAAAGCTTTTGATAGTATGGGAGCAGTAATTAAAACTACAAAATCTAAAACAGGTAAATTTACCAGTGTTTCGATAGATGTTACTATGAAAAGCTCAGATGATGTAATCAGTAAATACAAAGAAGTTTCTATAATTGAAGGTATAGTTTCACTATAATTATGAGCGAAAAATATAAAAAAGAAAATGCGAATGATGTTGTTTTTAATTTAGAATATAATTCTGAAAGACAACATTTAATCATTCCAGAATACGGTCGTCATTTGCAAAAATTGATAGATCAGGCTACTGCTATTGAAGACCCTGAACAGCGTAATAAAGCAGCGAAATATATTATTCAGGTAATGGGGAGCTTGAATCCGCATTTGCGTGATGTGCCCGATTTTCAGCATAAGCTTTGGGATCAGCTTTTTATTATGTCTGATTTTAAATTAGATGTAGAATCTCCATATCCAATACCATCTCGAGAAGTATTACAACTAAAACCAGATGTATTAAAATATCCGCAAAACTATCCAAAATACAGATATTACGGTAACAACATCAAGTACATGATTGATGTTGCAAACAAATGGGAAGATGGTGAGATGAAGAATGCATTAGTATTGGTAATTGCCAATCATATGAAAAAATCATACCTAAGCTGGAATAAAGATACAGTAAAGGACGATGTTATTTTTGAACATTTGTACGAACTGTCAGATGGGAAAATTAACCTGCTACAAAGTTCAGAAGAACTTTTAAATACAACAGATTTATTACGTACAAACAAACGTATATCAAATAAAATCACACCAGCTGGACAACCTAAAATTCAGAATAATAAGAATACAAAAGGGCAGGGAAAGCAAAAACCGTTTCAAAAGAATAATAATCAAAAATAAAAGTTGCTAAGTATCTAAGTGACTAAGTTGCTGAGCCTTTTATTTGTAAAGAAAAGCCTTAGTGTCTTAGAGCCTCAGTGACTCAGAACCTTAAAAAAGTAATATGGGAATTTTTAAAATTGAAGGTGGAATTCCTTTAAAAGGAGAAATCACTCCACAAGGAGCAAAAAACGAAGCATTACAAATTTTGTGTGCAGTACTTTTAACCTCAGAAAAAGTAAAGATTAATAATATTCCTGATATTATAGATATCAATAAATTGATTACGCTTCTAGGAAATTTAGGAGTGAAAATCCAAAAAAACGAACCAAGTTCAATTACATTTCAAGCTGATGAGGTTAATGTGAATTATCTTGAAACAGAAGCTTTCAAGAAAGAAGGAGGTGCACTTCGTGGTTCAATTATGATTGTAGGGCCTCTTTTAGCACGTTTTGGAAAAGGATATATTCCTAAACCAGGGGGAGATAAAATAGGTCGCCGTAGATTAGATACACACTTTGAAGGATTCATTAATTTAGGAGCTAAATTTAGATACAACAGAGAAGATCACTTTTATGGTGTAGAAGCTCCAGAAGGATTAACAGGTACAGATATGTTGCTTGATGAAGCATCTGTAACAGGAACTGCTAATATCGTTATGGCTGCAGTTTTGGCAAAAGGGAAAACTACTGTTTATAATGCGGCTTGTGAGCCTTACTTACAGCAGTTATGTAAGATGTTAAACTCAATGGGAGCTAAAATTTCAGGAGTAGGTTCAAATTTATTGACTATCGAAGGAGTTGAAAGCTTAGGTGGTTGTGAGCACAGAATTCTTCCAGATATGATCGAAATCGGATCTTGGATTGGATTAGCAGCAATGACTAAAAGTGAAATCACTATCAAAAATGTAAGCTGGGATAATTTAGGATTGATTCCAAATACATTTAGAAAATTAGGAATTACAATAGAAAAACGTGGCGATGATATTTATATTCCTGCTCACGTAAATGGATATGAAGTAAAAACAGATATTGATGGATCAATCTTAACCATTGCCGATGCACCATGGCCTGGATTTACACCAGATTTATTAAGTATTGTTTTGGTTGTAGCAACACAAGCAAAAGGAGACGTTTTAATTCACCAAAAAATGTTCGAAAGTCGTTTGTTTTTCGTTGATAAACTAATCGACATGGGAGCAAAAATTATGTTGTGCGATCCGCATAGAGCTGTTGTTATGGGACATAACTTCGAATCACAATTAAAAGCGACTACAATGTCATCACCAGATATTCGTGCTGGAATATCATTGTTAATTGCTGCTTTATCAGCAAAAGGAACAAGCACAATTCAAAATATAGAACAAATCGACCGTGGATACGAGCGTATCGACGAACGATTGAGAGCAATTGGAGCAAAAATCGTGAGAGCGTAATAAAATTCTCAAATGACGAATGACGAATGAAGAAAAAGCTATAAAAGCTACATACTTTAGTATAATCGGAAATACCTGCTTGGCCATTATAAAAGGCTTGGCAGGTTTTTTTGGCAATTCTTATGCCTTAATTGCTGATGCAATAGAATCAACAACAGATATATTTTCGTCTTTTTTGGTTCTATTTGGAATCAAATATTCAAGTAAACCCGCTGATGAAAATCATCCCTATGGACATGGACGTGCCGAACCATTAATTACCTTTTTAGTAGTTGGCTTTTTAATAACATCGGCAACGATTATTGGTTACGAAAGTATTGCTAACATCCGAAACCCACACGATTTACCAAAATCATGGACATTGTATGTTTTAGGAGCAATTATTATATGGAAAGAATATTCTTTTCGATTAGTAATGAAACGAAGCAAGCAAACCAATAGTTCATCATTAGCCGCAGATGCTTGGCATCATCGTAGTGATGCAATTACATCTGTAGCTGCATTTATCGGGATTTCGATAGCTCTGTTTATGGGTAAAGGATATGAAGCAGCAGATGATTGGGCTGCACTTTTTGCCGCATTTTTTATTTTATATAATAGTTATAAAATTTTTAGACCAGCACTTGGAGAAATAATGGACGAAAGTCTTAATGATGATTTGGTCGAAGAAATCCGAATAGAATCTTTGACTGTTGTAGGTATTCTAGGAACCGAAAAATGTTTTATTCGTAAAGCAGGAATGAAATATCATGTAGATCTCCATGCTATAGTATCTGCTAAAATTTCGGTAAAAGAAGGACATGAATTATCACATAAATTACAAGATACACTAAAAGAAAAAATACCTCAATTAGGGAACGTTCTGATTCATATTGAACCAGATGATTATCACTAGAAAGAGGTTCAAAGGTTCTGAGGTACTAAGGTTTCTTTGTTAAAGTTTTTTATTTTGCCAAAGAAAATAGCGAAGACAAAAAAAATGAAATCCGTTTATTCTTTTATAGAGTAAACGGATTTTTTTTGATTCAAAGGAACTATGATTCTGAGGCAACGAGATATCTTTTTCATAGTTTTTTTACTTTGACAAAAATTCATCCTCAAAACTTTATTTAAGCAATTTTATATAATAAACATGATATGGAATTCGGCTTGTTAAAATCTATCTGATCTGTTTTAATCTGTGAAATCTGCGTGAAATTGTCGCTAAATTACTCTAAAATATTAAGAAACTTTAAGCCAAAAACAACTCCATTTTGCTCTATTCCATTTTGATAAGAATGAACATAATCTATGCGTAGCATTCTGAATTTTCCAAAACCAAGATTGTCCAATCCTACTGTAAATTCTGAGTATGGTTTTGTATTAGGAATTTCAAGAGAATGAAAACCTATGTTTAAAGTTGATTTTAGTTTATTTAATAATGGAATTTTGTTCATGATATAACCATTGTCATTATGTTCCATATGAACTTCAAAATAGCTATCGTTTGTGCTGTTGCTATAATAAGGGAGCAAATTAAAAACATTTAAATAGCGACTGGCTTGACTAATATGAGTTTGATTTCCATTAAAGTGTTTGTAATCCATAAAAGCAATATTTTCTGCATTAAAAAAGGTGCCTGCTTTAATATTGATTCCTAAGAGCCCTTTGTTAGCAAGTCCCAAATCATATCTTACCGCAACGTTTATGTGATCAAATTCATATTTTTTGTCACTAGCGGCCAATCCTTTTTCGTAGCCTAAGTATATAGTAGGATATTTTTCATCTCTAATATTATATTTCCCATCTGGTCTTGATATGTATTTATTGCCAAAATTAATTCTAGTAGACAGATTGGTTTTTATCAAATGGTGTTTTTCAAATGGAGTGCTTTCAAAATCATTTGGTGAAAACGGATTGTTAGAAGAATATAAATCTCCTTTATTAAAGAAAGAATAATCAGTTGTGTTAAAAAGGGGAGTGCGTTGTTCGTAGGCAATTTTTCCATTTAAAGTAATGCCATTAGCAATGTTTTGATAATAGGCTATTTGAGCAAATTCGAGATTGTAAACTTTCATGTAATTGTCCTTAAAGAATAAAGAACTAACCGAATTGATGAAACTGCTAATAGGTTCATTGTTATTGAACTGTTTTACTTTAGTTCCTCCGGTAACGTTAAGTGTTGCATAATTTTGATGATTAAAAATGTGCTTGAATTCTCCAGTCATACGCAATCTTTCATCCGAAAAACCATAGTTAATTGCTGTACTTATTGTGGTTTCTTTACCTTTTTCTTCGTTCCATTTTTTATATAAAAAGCCAGTTCCAATATTAAAACCTTGTACGGTATTAAAACTAAACGCGCTCAAATCGAATAAACCATTGTATGTAAATGAATATTTCTCAAAAGTATTCTTGTATTGGTGACCGAGTAATATATCAGAAATAGTGAACTTGTTATTTTTAGCATCAATAGAATCGGTGTACTTTCTAGAAGTTCGAATAGTTTGTAAACTGTCTTTTTTAATGTAATCCGTACTTTCCTCGATTGTTAAAGGAATCGGACGAATTGTATTCCAATACGAATTGTCTTTTTTATTTGCATTAGCTTCAAAACTTACGATTTCATTAGTGAAAGTTTTCTTTTCAAATGATTCGGGAAACTCATAATTAGTATATACATAATTGAATTTACCTGTAAATACAACGCCAAAAGCTCCCGCGGTAAAGGACAGGCTTTGAGCATTTTTAGCCCACAATTTATTTTTGGAGTTATAGCTGAAACTTTGTTTGAGATTCATTATTTGAGTAACCTCATTTTTAATTCGGTACCCTTTGATATCAAGATCAATTGCGTAAATAGCAAAACTATCATCAATAATATAAATATAGCCTTCAAAAACAGGTTCTTTGTCACGTTTAGGAATTACTTTTATTTTATTAATTTCTTTATTATTTTCATCGAAGAACGTTCCTTCTAGTTTGTATTTATAATAATTAAAAGCATTATCTGCAATAGGTGAAATCATATTTACACCAAATTTTAGAGTGTTATTATAAAAATCATAAGTAGATAAACTGGCCGTATTATAGCTAAAACCTTTGTTATTTCCTGAAATTTTAGAAGCAATAATGTTTTCTTTCAGGTTGTTAGGTTTTTCAAAAGTAATTTTAGAAATAGTTTCAGACAGGTATAGAACTCCCGTTCCAGTAGAATCAAGATTGGAGGCCATTTCTTCTCCAATATCTACTTTTATTCCCATGATTTTTTTGGGTAAATCTTTTATTTTGAATAAGCCTTTTGAATAGAAATCTGCTGTATAGCGTTGTGTTTTTTTAGCGTTTTCTTTTTTGTTAGCTATGGCACTTTTTATAATGTCGTTTGCAGGATTATTTTTAGGATTTATGATTACTTCATTAAGAGTGACGTTTTCTTCCTGTAGTTTTACATCTAATATATAAGAAGCTGAAGATGTATTTTGAATAGTTAACTTTTGGGCCTTATACCCTAAAAATTGAAATATGATTTTATTCTTGCCTATTTCTTTTACGTTTAGTTGGTATTTACCTTGCTCGTTAGAAGTGGTGCTATTGTATGTGTTCTCTTCAAAGACAGAAACAAAAGGAAGAGGATTTCCATTCTCATCCGAAACGGTACCTTTTATCTGCGCGAAATTTGAAATAGAAAATAGTAAAAAAGTAAGTAACGTAAAGTTTTTCATAAATAGGTTCATTTCTTGTTTCAAAAATAGAAGAACTTAATAATGAACCTATTAAAAGTATGTTAAAACATTTGTAATACTATAACTATAAAAAAGAACGTATTGCAAGCTCGTAACTTTTTAAACCAAAACCAAGAATAACACCTTTAGCATTTCCTGATATATATGATTGATGACGGAAGCTTTCGCGCGCATAAGTGTTAGATATATGGACTTCTATAACAGGAGTAGTAACAGCTTTAATAGCATCTCCAATACCAATAGATGTATGAGTGTATGCACCGGCATTTAAAATAATACCATCATAATTAAAACCAAACTCTTGTATTTTTCCTATTAGCTCTCCTTCAATATTGCTTTGGTAATAACTTAGTTCAATATTTGGAAAAGAATTTTGCAACGTCACAAAGTAATCTTCAAAAGTTTGAGATCCGTAAACTTCAGGTTCTCTTTTTCCTAAAAGATTTAAATTTGGTCCGTTTATAATGATGATTTTCATTTAGAATAATTTAGTGTATTATGGAATTGTTTTCATTTTATATCTTAAAGAAAACATTTTACTAACTGTGTAAAAATAAAAAAACCGTCCCAATAAATAGAACGGTTTTCATAAAAGTATGTGATATTATTTTTTAGAACATAAATCCAGCAGAAAGTTGGAAAACAGAGTTCTTAGCTTTCGCTTCTTTTGATATTTCTGTTAATCCTAAGCCATAACGACCTTGGATGAAAATGTTTTCGGTTAACTTAAGGCCTAAACCTGCATTTACTCCGAACTCAAATGTTTTAGGGTCTTGTACATCAAATTCTTTTTTATTACTTAATAAAAATGATGCTTGAGGACCAACTTCTAGGCTAAAGGATTTATTTAAATAAATTTTTGCCATTACTGGAATTGTTAAATAACCTAATTCATTTTTAAAATCTTCAACGGCTGTTTTATAAGTTGCACCTTGTGTTGAGTACAAAAGTTCAGGTTGGATAGAGAATTTATCTAATAACTTAATTTCGGCTACTAAACCAGCATGATAACTAGTTATACCTTCTTTGTCTACTGAAATGCCTTCAAAACCAGCATCTCCATTTAGATTGGCAAAATTTACCCCAGCTTTTACTCCAAATTTTATAAATTGTGCTTGCATTGTTGCCGATGTTGCTACGAACAGTACAGCTACTAAAATTAATTTTTTCATAAGTTTTTTTTTAACGATTTGATTGATTTTTCTTTAGAGAAAACGGTTATAAATTGCAAATATTGCTTAAATAATTTGAAAGATTCTAATCTTTTGTATTAAATTATTTTAGCGAATTGCTTAGTTCGTTAGCAAAATTACATGCTGTTCATCGGTTTAGTTTATATTTAGGTGCTATTGTTTTACAGAATTTACATGTATTTATTTTTTAGTAGTATTATATTTCTAATTATTTAATATATTTGTAGTATTAATTTTATAATAAAAAAAAACATGAAAAAAATTATTTTAACTACGTTGGCAGTTTTAGGATTCACATTTGCAAATGCGCAAGAGCAAACAGCAAAAGGAAAATGGCTTATTGAAGCAAACACTGGTTTTGGTGGAGAAGGAACAGGAAATACTTCTTTTAGACTTACGTCTGAAGATGGAGATACTGCTTGGAATGTTGGGGCGGAAGGAGGTTATTTTGTAATGGATAATCTAGCTGTAAAAGCAGGATTAGGTTATGGAGATAATGGTGAAGATTTTGCAAATAGTGTATTCTCATACAAAGTAGGAGCAAAATATTATTTACTAAATAAATTTCCTTTAGAGATTTCTTACAACGGAGCTAGTATTAAAGATGCAGAGGAAAATCCTTCATATATTGGTTTTCAAGGTGGATATGCATGGTTTGTAGGAAATAATATTTCTGTAGAACCAGGTATTCGTTACAATGCTACTTTAAATGAAGATTATGGAAGTGGTAAAGGTGCTTTTCAATTTAATATTGGCTTCGCCTTACATTTCTAGACGTTTACATTCAGTTTTAAAAAAAACCTTTCATATTAATTATGGAAGGTTTTTTTTTGTTTTATAAGTTTTATTTGGTTAATTTTTAATATAAAAAAAATAAAATGGGCATCACTAAATTTAGTGAGAAAAGAAGTAATAATATGTTGTAATACAGTGTTTTGTAGATGCAAATTTGATAGGTTTTATTTTTTGTTTTTTATTTTTTTTAACATGTATTTTTGGAATTTAGATTTCACTTATCTACGTTTGCCGCATAAATTTTAACATAAACAAAAAATGAAAAAAATTACTTTATCAATTGTTGCGGTTTTAGCATTTGGATTTGCAAATGCACAAGAAGTTAAATTTGGAGTAAAAGGTGGAATCAACCTTTCTACTTTAACAGGAGATATTGAAGATACTTCTTCAAAAGTTGGTTTCCAAGTTGGTGGTTTTGCTGAAATCAAATTATCTGATAAATTCTCAGTTCAACCAGAGCTTTTGTACTCTACTCAAGGAGCTAAACGAGATTTTAATGGATTTGATATTGATGAAATGGAGGTTGTTTCTGCTGATTTGACTTATAAATTAGCTTACATCAATGTACCAGTTATGGCAAAATATTATGTTGCTGAAAAATTTAGTTTAGAAGCAGGACCGCAAATTGGTTTTCTTGTAAGTGCTAAAGGTAAAGTTTCTGGTGGAGGTGATTCTTCTGAAGAAGATATTAAAGATCTTTATAAATCAATTGATTTTGGTGTAAACTTTGGTGCTGGTTACGATTTTACAGAAAATGTTTCTGTTGGAGTTAGATATAATTTAGGTTTGTCTAATATTGCTAAAAATGAAGAAGGTGACAATGCTAAAATTAAAAATAGTGTATTCTCTTTATCAGTTGGATATAGATTCTAATAACTAATTATAGAACACTTTTAGGGGTGTTCTTGAATTTATTTTTACAATTTTAAAGCCCTTAAATAGTAGTATTTAAGGGCTTTTTTTATTTGAACTGTATAGGTATTTGTTATTAGAAAAATTTAGTTTATAAGTTTTTTAAGGTTAATTTTTATTGCTTCAAAAATAAATTTTTCCTCACTAAATTTAGTGAGAAAAGCAATAATAATGTAGTGTAAATCAATGTTCTGTGCTTAAAAGAATAACTAGGTTTATTTTTTTTTATTTTTATTTTTTAACAGTATTTTTGGAATTTAGATGGGACTTATTTACGTTTGTCGCATAAAATTTAACATAAACAAAAAATGAAAAAAATTACTTTATCTATTATTGCAGTTTTAGCATTTGGGTTTGCAAATGCACAAGATGGTCATTTCAAAGTAGGAGCACACGTTGGTTTACCTATGGGTGATATTAAAGATGCTTATTCAGTAAATTTAGGAGTTGACGTTGCTTATTTATGGGAAGTTGCTGATAAATTCAGTGCCGGAGTTACTACAGGTTATTCTACTTATTTGGCTAAATCACACACTTTTTCAGATGGTTTAAATACTGTTAAGATTAAAGGTGATGCTGCGGGTTACATTCCAGTTGCTGGTACAGCACAATATTCTATTTCAGATAACTTATTTGTAGGTGCAGATTTAGGATATGCTATTTATGCAGGTAGTGGAGATGGAGATGGTGGAGTTATCTATCAGCCTAAATTCGGATACCAAGCAGAGAAATATGAAGTTTATGCTGGTTATAAAGGAATTTCTGTAGATGGAGGAACATTTTCTTCAATCAATGTAGGATTCAATTATAAATTCTAATTATAGAATTTTAAAAATACAGTTTACAACCCTCTACTATTGTAGAGGGTTTTTTATGAAACTTAATAAAATAATTAATAGCTATTTATAGAAAATATAATTTACGAATGATAGCAAAATAATAAAACAATGAAAAAAATTACTTTATCTATTGTTGCAGTTTTCGCATTTGGATTCGCAAATGCACAAGAAGTTAAATTTGGAGTAAAAGCAGGGATGAATCTTTCGACTTGGACTGGAGATACAGAAGGAGTAAATTTAAAATCCAAAGTTGGATTTAACGGAGGTGGATTTGTAGCGATACAATTTTCAGAGAAGTTAACCTTACAGCCAGAGGTTTTGTTTTCAACTCAGGGAACAAAAATAGATAATCAGGCGGTAGACATAAATGAAGATGGAGTGGTGGATGTAGTAGGTGATGTTTGTTTTAATTTATCGTATATAAATGTTCCAGTAATGGTTAAATATTATCCTGTTAAAGGATTTAATGTTGAATTAGGGCCACAAATAGGGTTTTTAGTTGGGGCAAAAACCGTTACAAAATTGCAAGGTTATAGTGGTGAAAGCAAAATTGATGTTAAGGAGATTTTTGAATCTATTGATTTTGGAGTTAATTTTGGAGCAGGATATGATTTTACAGAAAATATCTCAGCAGGAATTAGATATAATTTAGGTTTAGCTAATATTGCGAAAACTGAAGCTGGAGATGATTCTAAAATTAAAAATAGTGTTTTTTCTCTATCAGTTGGATATAAGTTCTAGTTTTAAAATTTCAAAAATAATTTATGAACCTTCTACTGCGGTAGAAGGTTTTTTTTATGCAGAAAATGTTTTACTTTGTGAGTATGAATTGGAATAGGTATATAAAAGATTATCAATCCTATCTTAAGATTGAACGTGGTTTGTCTAAAAATACAATCGAGAATTATGTTTTTGATATAGAGCGATTATGTCTTTTTTTAGCCCAGAACCAAATTGAAGTTTCTCCATTAAAAATTAATGAAGAAACGATTCAGCAGTTTATTTATTCAGTATCCAAAGAAGTAAATGCACGTTCGCAGGCTCGCATTATTTCGGGATTGAAAAGTTTTTTTAATTACTTAATTTTCGAAGATTATCGTAATACTAATCCGTTGGAACTTATAGACTCTCCTAAAACAGGAAGGAAATTACCAGATACATTATCTGTTGATGATATTGATAAACTTATTGCAGCAATCGATTTAAGCTCTAATGAAGGAGAACGTAATCGTGCGATGCTGGAAACTTTGTATAGTTGTGGACTTCGGGTTTCTGAATTGGTAGCTCTGAGAATATCGGATTTGTTCTTTGAAGAAGGATTCATAAAAATTACTGGTAAAGGAAATAAAGAGCGGTTTGTTCCTATTGGAGAATCTACTCAAAAATATATTTTAATTTATGTTAATTCAGTTCGACTCCACTTAAATATTAAAAAAGGACATGAAGATACTTTATTCCTCAACAGAAGAGGGAGTCAGTTAACAAGAGCAATGATTTTTACTATTACAAAGGATTTGGCTTTTAAAATAGGTTTGAATAAAAATATAAGCCCGCATACGTTAAGACACTCTTTTGCAACACATTTACTGGAAAATGGCGCCGATTTAAGGTCCATACAATTGATGCTGGGTCATGAATCAATTACTACAACCGAAATATATGTTCATCTGGATAGAACATATTTAACGCAAGTAATAAACACTTTTCATCCCAGAAGGTAAGTTTTTTTGTTAAAATATGTTGTAAGATTGTGTTTTTGTCTTAAAAAAATAATATCTTGGAGGTGTATTGTTCATAATAAAGAGTATTTGCTTTTATGCTTATAGTAAGAAGTGAAAATGATTTTTTTGGTATTAAATAATGACATCAATTTTATTTGTTTTTTAGATGAACTAGTCAACTTACACAAACACAATTATGGTTTTTGATTTAAATGAAGATGAAAATTGTCAGAAGTTGAATAACTTTTACAAGAAATTATTTGCCGAAATTCCTGACTTAATCTTTCAGTTTGTTGTCGATGTCGATAACACTTATTCTTTTCCTTTGGTAAGTAAGTCCATGGAAGAGATATTTGAGTTGTCTATAGCTGAATTTACTAATCGTAGTAAATTTTTTATCTATGAAAGAGTGCATCCCGAAGATCAGCATCTGTTTATTTGTTCGCTATCCAAAGCTAGAAAAACTTTGACAGCGTGGGAAATTGAATTTCGAGTAGTATTACCCAAAAAAGGAATTCGTTGGTTAAAAGTTTGTTCAAAAACAGAGGGTTCTCTCGATGGTAGAGTTAGTTTTTATGGAAGAATGTCTGATGTTACCGATATAAAAGATCAAGAGCTTAAGCTTAAATTATCTGAAGAACGTTTTCAGTTTGCTCTAGACGCTTCGACTGTTGGTGTTTGGGATTGGGATATGGTAAGTAATAGAGTTTTTTACTCCTCTTTATCCTTAAAGATTTTAGAATTACAGTCTAATGATATTTTTGATGATCCTGAACGTTGGGATAAAATTGTGCATCCAGATGATTTGCCTCGATATTACTCAGATATTCAAGAACATTTTGACAATAAAGTGCCCTATTACGAAAATTATCATCGCGTATTAACGTCTAGTGGTAAATACAAATGGATATTAGATAGAGGAAAGGTTATTGAAAGAGATCTTAACGGTAAACCCTTGCGTGTATTGGGTACGCACACTGATATTTCTTATCAGAAAGAGAAAGAGTTAGAACTTATTAAAACAATGAAATTGTTTAGCGATCAAAATAACCGATTGCTTAATTTCTCTCATATTGTCTCTCATAATTTAAATACGCAAGCAGGAAATATTAAAAGTATTCTTGATTTTATAGATGATGATCATAGTAAAGATACGATTGACGAAATGTTAGTTCATTTGCGTACCGTTTCTAATGATTTAAATGAAACAATTTCAAATTTAACGCAGGTAGTCCAGATTCAAAGTAATCTTAATATAGTGATAAAACCACTTAAATTAAGTTATAATATAGATAAAACAGTTTCGGTAATCAAGGCTTTTAGTAGTAAAGCTAAAATTACAATACTTAATAATGTTCCTGATTATGTAACTATTAGTTTTAATCCGGCTTATCTAGAAAGTGTTTTGCTGAATTTTACTACCAATGCAATTAAATACGCACATCCTGATAGAGACCCTATAATCGAGTTTGTTTTTGTAATTGAACCTGATGGTCGCAAAGCTTTAAAAATTAAAGATAACGGCATTGGAATTGATTTAAAGCTATATGGTGATTTGATATTCGGAATGTATAAAACGTTTCATAAGCACAAAGAAGCGCGCGGAATAGGATTGTATATTACCAAGAATCAGATAGAATCAATGAAAGGGGAGGTTTCTGTAGAAAGTGTCGTTGGAGAAGGGACTACATTTAAAATTGTCTTTAATGATGATTTGTAGGTTTTAAGGTACTGAGTGGCTAAGTTTTTAAGGTTCAAAGCATGAAAGATGTGATTTGTAATACCTGCAAGCTTGTCTTTGTCAAACAAACTAATAGCTCAAGAACTGATTGCTGGCAAAAATAACACGCCATAAACATGACCAACGGTTTTAACCGTTGGTGCGCAATGAATTATCGCAATTTGCATCGCACGGTTGAAACCGTGAGCTATAGTTAAAATAGGATAGAATTTATAAATGAAAGAAATAATACTCTTTGCGAACTTAGCGTAAATCTTTGCTTCCTTTGTGGTTAATGCGATATGGATCTTGACATCTTAATGAAAAAAAGTATCATAAAAAAAACTCCTCGATTGAGGAGTTTTTTTTATGATATAAGTAAAGAGCTTATTTTGCAATATTTACTGCTCTTGTTTCTCGTATTACTGTTACTTTAACTTGACCTGGGTAAGTCATTTCGGTTTGTATTTTTTGTGAGATATCAAATGATAGGCTTGCAGCATTGTCATCAGATACTTTTTCGCTTTCTACAATAACACGAAGTTCTCTACCAGCTTGAATTGCATAGGCGTTTTTAACTCCATTAAATCCGTAAGCTACTTCTTCAAGGTCTTTCAAACGTTGGATGTAAGAATCTAATACTTGTCTTCTTGCACCTGGTCTTGCACCTGAAATAGCATCACAAACCTGTACGATTGGTGATAATAGTGACTTCATTTCGATTTCGTCGTGATGCGCACCAATTGCGTTGCAAACTTCTTCTTTCTCACCGTATTTCTCAGCCCATTGCATACCTAATAAAGCGTGAGGTAAATCACTTTCAGTATCTGGAACTTTACCAATATCGTGAAGTAAACCAGCTCTTTTAGCTAATTTAACGTTCAGTCCCAATTCGGCAGCCATAATACCACACAATTTAGATACTTCTCTAGAGTGTTGTAATAAGTTTTGACCGTAAGAAGAACGGTATTTCATACGTCCAACAACTTTAATTAATTCAGGGTGTAAACCGTGAATTCCTAAGTCTATAACAGTACGCTTTCCTACTTCAATGATTTCGTCATCAATTTGTTTAGCTGTCTTAGCCACAACTTCTTCAATACGTGCTGGATGAATACGCCCATCTGTAACTAATTTGTGTAAAGCCAAACGCGCAATTTCTCTACGAACAGGGTCGAAGCAAGAAAGGATAATTGCTTCAGGAGTATCATCTACAATGATTTCAACGCCAGTAGCAGCTTCAAGTGCACGGATATTTCTACCTTCACGTCCAATGATTCTTCCTTTTACATCATCTGATTCGATATTGAACACAGATACACAGTTTTCTACTGCTTCTTCAGTTCCAACTCTTTGGATAGTATTGATGATGATTTTTTTAGCTTCTTGTTGTGCTGTAAGTTTTGCCTCTTCAATAGTATCTTGTATATAAGACATCGAACTGCTTTTTGCTTCAGCTTTTAAACCTTCCATTAGTTGGTTTTTAGCTTCTTCGGCAGAAAGTCCTGAAATAACTTCTAATTGCTGTAATTGACTTTTGTGTAATTTGTCAACTTCAGCTTGTTTTTTGTCTAAAACCTCAATTTTAGTATTGTACTCTTGTGTTTTAGCTTCGTAATCATCATTAGTCTTTTTAGCTTTCGACAATTCATTAGAAACTTGAGATTCTTTGTCTCTAACTCTTTTTTCTACTTCAGCTACTTTTTTATCTCTTGCAAGAATTACTTGTTCGTGCTCTGATTTTAATTCAATAAACTTTTCTTTTGCTTGAAGAATTTTATCTTTCTTAATGTTTTCAGCTTCTAGATTAGCATCTTTTAAAATGGATGCTGCTTCTTTTTTTGAATTTTTGATTAAATTGGAAATATTGCTTTTCTCAATGATCTTGGCTATCCCAAAACCTGCTGCAATACCTATAATTCCTGAAATAATGATCGTTATTATACTGTCCATGTTTGTTAAAATTTATATATAAAAAAGCCTACATTAGGTTGCTTGTATAAACTCGAAAAGACAAGTTTTGAGCTAACTCACTGTTCAAGTTTCCTCGCCGAAGCGTGGCATGCTTTAGTAGTGATGATTTGCTCATTCTAATTTGTTAGTGTTGAGTTTACCAAATATGAACTAATGTAGGCAGTATCTTAGTTTCTGTAAAGAACGTTTAATTTTCGAGATATTGATCTAAAAGGGTATTTAATCTTTTAATTCGTTCGATAGTTTCGTCACTATCAATTACTTTATCAATTTGTTTTTGCTCTACTTGAGAGGCAAATTGTAATGCACACATGGCTAAAACGTCCTGTTTGTCGCGAACAGCATAGTTTTCTTCAAATTGCTTTATCATCACATCAATTTTTTTAGAAGCGCTCCTAAGGCCTTCTTCCTGAGAGAGATCTACCGTTAATGGGTAAACTCTGTCTGCGATTGATATTTTAATTTTAAGCTTTTCGTCCATGTTGTTACTAGTCTGATAGTTGTGCTATACAGTGATCAATTTCACGAATTAATGAATTTATTTTAAGCTTTGTATCTCTTTTATTATCGTTACTGCCAAGTAAAGAATTGGCGATTTTGAGTGTTTCGTACTGCTTTTTCAAGGCCTCAATCTCTCCGGACTGTCTTTGTATAGTCTGTTTAGCCTCTATTAATTCTGACTTTAGTTCTTGATTGTTCTTTTCTAAACCTTTTAGCTTCGCAAAAAGTTTTTCAACTTTATATTCAAGAGTATCAATTATTTCGGCAATTACACTCATTACAAATCCTATTCATTACTTAATCATACAAAGTTAGTATTCCTTTTTATTAATGCAATATTTTATCGATTTTTTTGCATTAAAAATAGCAAATTAATGGAATTCAAGGTATTGTATTTCGTAGTTTTCCTAATTATTTTACTAACTTTTTTTTATCTTAGCAAAAATGTAAATCATGAAATATTCTGTACTTTTTCTCCTGTTTTGTAATTTTATTTCTGCTCAGACAGATTATCCAAAAGACTATTTTAGACCTCCTTTGGATATTCCGATGCAGCTTTCGGGGAATTTTGGGGAACTAAGACCGAATCATTTTCACGCTGGTTTTGATTTGAAAACGAATCAAAGAGAAGGTTTAAATGTGTATGCTGTTGCTGATGGTTATATATCTAGGATTAAAATTTCGACTTTCGGGAATGGGAAAACTTTGTATGTAACCCATCCAAATGGATATACATCTGTATATGGGCATCTGCAAAGTATGGTAGGTTCAATCCAGGATTATGTAAAGAAGACACATTATAAAGAGAAGTCTTTTGAAATTGAAATGTTCTTAAAACCTGGTGAAATGACTGTTACTAAAGGTCAATTAATAGGCTTATCTGGGAATACTGGATCATCAGAAGGGCCGCATTTGCATTTTGAATTTCGTGATTCAAAAACAGAATTTGTTATAAATCCTATGTTTTTTGGTTTTGATAAATATATAAGAGACACCAAAAAGCCTGTTGTTTCTAATTTATATGTTTATCCGCTTGATGATAAAACGATAGTTAATCAGTCAAAAATACCTTTAATGCTTAATTTGTCATTGCAAAAAGACGGAACATATTTGTCTAGCAGTGTAGCTACAAATGGGAAAATTGGTTTTGGAGTTACTGCTGTAGATTACGATGATGTTTCTTTTAATAAAAATGGAGTTTATAAAGTAGAATCTTTTTACAACGGAAATTCAAACTATGGATATGAGTTCAACACGTATTCATTTGATGAAATGAGATATATAAATGCTTTGATCGATTATTCTAGATATAAAAAAACAGGTCAAAGAGTACAAAAGTTGTTTATGAAAACTCCTTTTGCTTTGAGTATTATTAAAAAAGATTCGCTTAATGGGGTGCTTCCAGTTGTTCCAAATCTAGCTTCGGCATATCGTATAGAAGTTTCGGATTTTTATGGAAATACCAATACAATTAATATTCCTGTTCAGTACAATTCATTGCCTGCAGTTGTAGATTCAAAGCCTGTGGAGTCTAAATATTTGATGAAATATAATAAAGATGCTAATTTTTCTAAAGATAATATGTCTGTATTTTTTCCTGCAGGAACATTTTATGATGATTTTAATTTGAATTTTGATGTAAAAAATGACCGTATTTATGTTCATGACGATACTGTTCCGGTTCATTCTAATTTTACAATAACTATTGAGGATGATAAATATCCTGAAAATCTTAGAGACAAAGTATATATTGGTAGAATGACTGGTAAGAGCAGTAGTTATAATGCGACATCACGAAAAGGGACAGAGTATAAAGCAAAGTCAAGAATTTTAGGTCAATTCGGATTGGTTGTTGATACAATTAAGCCAACAATAAGCATTGCAAAACCAATTGAAGGTAAATGGATAAGCGATGTAAAGAAAATCCAGTTTACAATTAGTGATAGTATGTCGGGGATTAAATCCTACAATGGTTATTTAAATGGAAATTGGATATTGTTTGAGTATGACAATAAAACCAGAAAAATAACTCATGATTTTAATGATGGAATTGTTGCTGAGGGAGCAAACGATTTAAAAATAGAAGTTGTTGATAATGTGGGGAATTCTGCTATCTTTGAGACACGTTTTTTTAGAAGTCAAATAAAATAAAAATATAACGCTTGAATAAGAACCTACTATTTGTTTCCCTTTTATTGTGTATTGGTTTTGCTTCGTTTGCTCAGAATGCCCGAGTAAAAGGAATAATCCTAAATGAAAATAATTTACCTGTTACTGATGTAAATGTTTCTCATTCAGGAAATGTTACACAGTCTAATTCGGATGGTTTTTTTGATATTTCAATACCATCTAATAAAAAAGTAATTATTATTTTTACTCACGTTTCTCAGAAAATGATGGCGGTAACAGTAACTTTAAAACCGAATGAAATATTCGTTTTGAATCCTGTTATGAATAGTTATGCTGAGCAAATGGGGGAGATTGTTGTTATGGCAAATAAAAAACGCATACAAGGAATTACAACTGTAGACCCAACTACTATCAAGAAAATTCCAGGCGCCAATGCGGGAATCGAAAACATATTAAAAACATTACCCGGAGTAAATTCGAACAATGAATTAAGTACACAATATGCCGTTCGAGGTGGGAATTATGATGAGAATCTTGTTTATGTAAATGAGATTGAAGTATATCGTCCTTTTTTAATTCGCTCAGGGCAACAAGAAGGCTTGAGCTTTACCAATACAGATTTGGTTCAGAATGTTGATTTTTCAGCAGGAGGATTTCAAGCAAAGTTTGGAGATAAGCTTTCGTCAGTATTGGATATTACATATCGAAAACCAACTCAGTTTGGTGCCTCTTTTGAAGCAAGCTTGCTTGGTGGAAGTATTGCTGTCGATGCAGTTTCTAAAAATAAAAAATGGTCAGCAATCACAGGAGTTCGTTATCGAAATAATAGTATGCTTGTAAATAGTCAGGATACACAGACTAATTATACGCCTTCTTATACCGACATCCAAACAAATATTAATTATGTTGCTTCTGCAAAATGGCAATGGAGTTTTCTTGGTGCTATTTCTCAAAATAAATATTTGTATGAGCCATTAACCCGAGAAACGAAATTTGGAACTATTGATAAACCAATGGCGCTTGCAGTATATTATGAAGGGCAGGAGAGAGATAAATACGATACTTATTTTGGAGCAATAAAATCAACATATGCTGTTTCTTCGGATTTTACGTTAAAATTCATAGGCTCGATATTTCACACACAAGAACAGGAACATTATGATATTTTAGCACAATATCGCTTAGGTGAGGTAGATAGTGATGGCTCGGTAGTTTTACAAGAGGTAAATTATACCAAAGGAATTGGAACGCAATTAAATCATGCACGAAATGATTTAGATGCTTTAATTGTTAATGCTGAATTAAAAGGGATTTATAATTGGAATGATAATCTTCTGGAATGGGGAGTGAAATATACTCGTGAATCTATACGTGATCGTGTGGCGGAATGGGAGGTAATTGATTCAGCTGGATTTTCTGTAAATCCACCAATTATAAATTTTCCTAAAAATAATCAGCCATACGAATCTTATGCAGGGCCACTTTTGCCGTATCAAAATGTGAGGGCAATAAATTTTAATACTATAAATCGATTTTCAGGTTATACGCAATGGAGCCGAAAAGGAGTTTTAGGTTCTAGTGAAGTTTGGTATAATGCTGGAGTCCGTTTTCAGGACTGGAAAGTGTCAGGAGGAATTGTTGAGGGTAAAAATCAGTTAGTGTTTAGTCCGCGTGCACAATTTGCAATAAAACCAGATTGGGATATGGATATGGTTTTTAGGGTTTCGGGTGGATTATACCATCAACCGCCATTTTATAGAGAATTGCGAAATGAAAATGGAGAAGTGCTATCAGATACCAAAGCGCAACAATCGGTACATGTAGTTTTAAGTAATGACTATAGTTTTAAAATGTGGAATCGACCTTTTAAACTTGTTTCGGAGTTGTATTATAAAACATTGTCAGATGTAAATGTTTATACTATAGACAACGTTAGAATTAGATATGTTGCTGATAATAATGCGAAGGCTTATGCCCAGGGTTTGGATTTCAGATTAAACGGTGAGTTTGTTCCAGGAACAGAATCATGGTTTAGTTTTGGGTATTTAAAAACCGAAGAGAATTATGAAAATAAAGGATATATAGCAAGACCAACGGATCAGCGATTAAAATTTGCACTCTTATTTCAGGATTATATGCCTAATATTCCGAGTGTAAAATTGTATTTAAATATGGTTTATAATACAGGGCTGCCTGGAGGATCTCCTTCGTATTCAGATCCGTATTTATACCAAAACCGACTCAAAGATTACCGTCGGGCAGATGTTGGATTTTCTAAAGTTTTTATTGATAATAATAGAGTCGCAAAAAGCAAACTATTTAAAGAATTTAAAGAATTGTCTTTAGGATTTGAGATCTTTAATCTTTTTGATAATAAAAACGCTATTACTAACACTTGGGTTCGGGATGTATATTCTAAAAATCAATATGCAATTCCTAATTATATGACTTCGAGAGTTTTTAATATAAAATTAACTGCTAGGTTATAATAACCAATGAAAAAGCTAGTTTAGAATGTATAAATTGACTGTAAAGGGGTGAACCATTTTTAAAATTCATTACATTTGAAATTATTTTTTAATAAAACAACATGAGAAAATTACATATATCTATTATAAGTCTTTCTGTTTTACTCTTAGTGAGTTGTAAAAAAGAAATCGAAAAACCAAAGGTTACTTATGATGCTTCAACAGCTTCAAAAGTAATTGCTAAGGTCGATTCCACGCAAGTTGCAATTGCTGATTTGCCAATTCAGATGGAAGGAACAGATTATTTAATTCACCCAGTTGGAGATGTAAGAGTTTATGAAAGAGGTGTTAAAGCACGTTATGGCTCATCGAGTGTAAATGATATAAGTTTTACAATTTCGAATATTGGGGAATATGAAATTACTGGATATTTGCAAAATTTAAAATTTCAGAAAATAGATTCAGATTCAATAAGACCATTGACGGATAAGGCAGTTTTGATACAAACGGCGACTTATTTAAAAACAATTGCCGATAAAACACATAACCATGTTATGGTATATACCATGGTGGATATGGATACTAATAAAGACGGAAAATTAGATACTAGCGATATAAAAGCATTGTATTTAAGTGATATTAGTGGAGAGCGATTCGTTAAGGTTTCTGAAGATTTTCAAGAGCTAATAGATTGGAGTGTTATAGATTCGAAAAATCGTTTGTATTTTAGAACTATTGAGGATACTAATAAAAATGGACAGTTTGATAAAAATGATGTTTTACATTATAATTATATTAACCTAGGAATTAAAGATTGGAAAGTGGTTAGTTATAAGCCAATTTGATATTTATAATTATATTAAAATATCACTTTCAAGATCTGATTTTTCTATATCAAAATCATGACCTAATTTGTGAACCAAATCGATTACGAGTTTCTTGTACCAGTTCTCTGATTTGGGGTGAATGTATATTTTTTCGATAAGATATTTAAGATTGACATTAATTCTTAATCCGTCATTGATTTTAATATCGCTTTTAGAGGTATCTGTAATAATGCGTACTTCGCGTTCATATTGAAAACTTTTTCTTTTAAATAAAAACGGAAAGAATAAATCGTCAAAAGGGATGTATTCTTTTTTGTAATCAATATAGTTTACTTCTCCTATATATTGATCAAAATTATTCTCTGGTTTTAAAGCCTTTTGTAATCTTCCAATGGTAGATTGAATTGCTAATCCTTCGCTATTTTGAGTGAATATCTGCCACATGGCAAATGATTCGTATTCATTGATGTGCCAACTGCTTATTGCTACTTTTTCGCGGTGTATTTTATAGTAATTTATAAAGTCAGGATTGTCTATTGCGAGTTTTTTAATCTCTTCGTAAGTAGGTTCGCTAAATGTCCCCTCATACTGATCTTCAAATTTGTCAGAACGAGACATAAAAAGTTTTTTAGACATCAATAGGTCCAAGAATTTAGATAAATCCAAGTATTTCCATACTATCGTATTAGGGTCTTCAGGTAAGTTTATGTTTGAATTGTGACGATACATAGGCGTTTATATATTGATTCGTTGCTGGTAAGCGTTTTTAATTCATTTAAAAAGGGATTTTGTAGAATCCAAAAAAAAAGGTGTTTCATTTTTTGATAAGTCGCTTCCGACTCTTCGAAAAATGAAACACCTTAAGATAAAATTTAGGATATCTATGTGTTAATTGTCTTTATTTTCAATGGGTTTACATCTTACGTATCCCTAAATTATGAAAAATTATTCAAACGATTGCATAGTAACTAATTTATTATAGGTTCCGTTTAAAGCTATTAGGTTCTCATGAGTTCCTTGTTCTACAATTTTACCTTTTTGCATAACAACAATTAAATCTGCTTTTTGAATAGTGGATAAACGGTGAGCAATAACAATTGAGGTACGGTTTTGCATCATGTTCTCAAGGGCAACCTGAACAAATTTTTCACTTTCGGTGTCTAGTGCAGATGTTGCTTCATCTAGAATCATAATCGGAGGATTCTTTAATACGGCACGAGCAATTGATAAACGTTGTTTTTGTCCGCCAGAAAGCTTGTTTCCGCTATCACCAATATTAGTGTAAATGCCTAGGGGTAGTTCGCTTACAAATTCAAAAGCATTGGCTATTTTTAGAGCTTCAATAATTTCTTCATCAGTAGCATCTAGTTTTCCTAATGAAATATTAGCTTTTATGGTGTCATTAAATAAGATACTGTCTTGAGTAACTAGTCCCATCAAACCACGAAGAGAATGTAAAGACATATCCTTGATATTGATGTTGTCAATCTTTATACTGCCTTCGTTTACATCGTAAAAACGAGTTAGGAGATTGGCAATTGTGCTTTTTCCACTACCAGATTGTCCAACAAGAGCAACAGTTTGTCCTTTTTTTATTTCAAGAGAAAAGTCTTTTAATACATTTTCTTTCTCATATTTAAAGTTGATGTTTTTTATTGTGATGTCTGAGTCAAAAGAAGATTTTTCGATAGCATCAACTTTGCTTGTAATAGGGTTTTCTTGGTCAAGAATTTCTAATACACGTTCTGCTGCAGCGTTCCCTCTTTTTACCCCGTAAGATGCTTTAGAGATTGCTTTTGCAGGAGTAAGGATATTGTAGGCTAAACCCATATAAGCGATAAATGAAGCTCCGTTTAATGTTTTTTCAATTAAAACCATTTGGCCACCATACCAAAGTAAAATCGCAATCACCATGATTCCCATAAATTCACTTGCAGGAGAAGCTAAGTTTTGACGATTACCAATGCTGTTTGATAGTTTAAAGAAACGTTGAGTAGAATTCTGGAAAACACTATTGAAATAATTCTCAGAATTGTATCCTTTTACCACTTTTAATCCGCCTAGAGTTTCTTCAATAGTAGATAAAAATGTTCCTTGTTCTTGCTGTGCTTTAGTTGATTGTTTTTTTAATTGTTTTCCTATCAATGATATTATATATCCAGAAACAGGAATGAAAATAAAAACAAAAAGAGTTAATTGCGGGCTTATGGCAAGCATAGCAATGATGGTGAATATAATAGTTAGTGGTTCTTTTACAATAAGTTCTAAAATTGCAAGAAATGAAGACTGAACTTCGCTAACGTCACCAGCAATACGAGAAATAACATCACCTTTTCTTTTTTCTGAGAAAAATGATAAAGGTAATTCAAGTGTTTTTTTGTACATCGCATTTCGCATATCTCTTAGAACACCATTTCTTAAAAAAGTAATGAAAAACATAGCGAGATAATCGCATAGATTTTTTAATAAAAATATCGAAATAATTACCGCCACCATTACCGATAGAGTGTATCCTACGCCATAATTATCAGTTGCTTGTGTGATAAAATAACTTAAGTAATTTTCGGCGTAATCTTTTATTTCCCAAATGCCCTTGTAAACGGGTATTGTGGTGTTTCTTTTTGTTTGGTCAAATAATACCTGAATCATAGGAATTAATGCCATAAACGAAAGTGTGCTAAATAATGCATAAAGAATATTAAATAAAATATTCATGTATGCGTATCTTTTATAAGGAAATATAAAAGGAAATATTCTTTTGAAATTGTTCATTCAAGATGTTTTTTATTTTTTAAATCAACTTTATAAGTCAGAAGTAAAAAAATTAATTCAATTGCATCGCAGCAATAATGTTTTTTATCTTTTTATCTAAAATAGCATCAGTTGTATCAAAATCTTCAACAGAATCTAATTGAGTGTTTACGCTAATGTAGAATTTAATTTTTGGCTCCGTTCCGCTTGGTCTTGCGCAAATTTTAGAGCCATCTTCAGTATAATAGATTAGTACATTCGATTTTGGAATAGTCATTTCAGACACTTCACCGCTCAATAAGTTTAACGCTGTTGATGATTGATAATCTTCTACCATTATTACTCTTTGTCCGTTTATTTCTTTTACAGGATTTTCACGTAAATTAATCATCATCTGATTAATTTCTTGTAAACCTTCGATTCCTTTTTTTGTTAATGCAACCAAATGTTCTTTATAGAATCCATGCTCAACATAAAGGTTTAAGAGTTCTTTGTAAACAGAGCTTCCGTTTGCTTTTGCTTGTGCAGCCATTTCGCATATTAATAAAGTTGCTGCAACAGCATCTTTATCGCGAACGGCATCTCCAACCATAAAACCAAAACTTTCTTCTCCGCCCCCTATAAATTCAAGTTCAGGAAAATCTTTAATCATTTTAGCAATCCATTTAAATCCTGTTAAGCCTATTTTGCATTCAACGTCATAACTTGTTGCAAGTTCCATCATCATAGGAGTCGAAACAATAGTAGATCCTATAAATTGTTTCCCATTAATTTTACCTGCTTTTTCCCATTCTTGTAATAAGAAAGCAGTCATCAAAATCATGGTTTGATTCCCATTTAGCAAAATCATTTTGCCTTCATTATTACGAACAGCAACTCCTAAGCGATCGCAGTCAGGATCAGTTCCAACAACAATATCCGAATTTGTTTTATCAGCTAACACTAGTGCCATTTCTAATGCCTCAGGCTCTTCTGGGTTAGGTGATTTTACCGTAGGGAAATCACCATTCGGAACAGCTTGCTCAGGTACAATATGTACATTAGTATAACCAGCTTGAGATAAAGTAGGAGGGATTGATTTTATAGAAGTTCCGTGTAAAGATGTAAAAACGATTTGTAGATCCTCTTTAGCTTTAGCTGGAGTGTTAAAACTAGCGTTTTCAATAGATGACTTGATGAAAGCGTTGTCGATTTCAGTATCTATATATTCAATTAATTTCTCGTTAGCATGAAATTTAATTTTTGCATAATCTAAGCTTTCGATCATGGCAATGATTTCAGCATCTTGTGGAGGAACGATTTGTCCACCATCTTCCCAGTACACTTTGTATCCGTTATATTCAGGTGGATTATGTGATGCGGTAAGTACAATACCACATTGACAACCTAAATGTTTAAGTGCAAAAGATAATTCTGGAGTCGGACGCATATCCGAAAACAAATAAACATGAATTCCATTTGCAGAAAAAACGTCGGCCACAATTTTAGCAAGCGTGTTGCTATTGTGGCGACAATCGTAAGCAATCGCTACTTTTAAAGTTTTGTCAGGGAAAACTTTGTGCATATAGTCAGAAAGTCCTTGTGTATTTCTTCCAAGCGTGTATTTATTGATTCGGTTGCTACCAACACCCATAATACCACGCATTCCGCCTGTTCCGAATTCTAAATTCTTGTAAAAACTTTCTTCAAGATCTTTAGGCGATGTCGTCATCATCTCTTTAATCGCCTCTTGTGTTTCATTGTCAAATGCTGGCGTTAGCCATTCGTTTACAGCAGTTAAAATGTTAGGTGCTATATTCATTTGTATATTATTTTAAATTGTAAGTCAAAAAAGCTATTTCAGGAGTTATTACAATCTCTTGAAGCAATCTCCTGCTATTCGCTATATCTTTATGTTTTTAAAGAAAAAACACAAAGGATGCCACTGCTATCAGGGCTAGTATTTTGTTATAAATTAACCTGATTGGCTATTTTATAACGCTCTTCGTTATTTTTGGTACGCAAAATAATTTCGCCCAAGAAACCAGCAAGAAATAATTGAGTTCCTAATATCATAGTTGTTAATGCGATAAAGAACCAAGGATTGCTTGTGACTAAATTATAACGCATTCCCATATACATATGGTATAATTTGGATATTCCTATATAACCAGCTAATAAAAATCCAATGATAAACATAAACGATCCAATGGCACCAAATAAGTGCATTGGTCTTTTTCCAAATCTAGAAAGAAACCAAATCGTAATTAGGTCAAGGAATCCGTTAACAAAACGTTCCATTCCGAATTTAGTTTCGCCATATTTACGAGCCTGGTGTTGTACTACTTTTTCTCCAATTTTGTTAAAACCAGCATTTTTTGCTAAAACAGGGATGTAACGGTGCATTTCACCCGAAACTTCAATATTCTTAACAACTGTATTTTTATAAGCTTTTAAGCCACAGTTAAAATCATTCAATTCAACTCCCGAAGTTTTTCTGGCAGCCCAATTGAATAATTTTGATGGTAAATTTTTTGCTACAACAGAGTCGTAGCGTTTCTTTTTCCAACCCGAAACCAAATCAAATTTCTGGTTAGTAATCATTTCGTATAATCCCGGAATTTCTTCTGGACTATCCTGTAAATCGGCATCCATAGTAATGATAACATCGCCATTTGCTTTAGCAAAACCAGCATGTAAAGCTTGCGATTTACCAAAGTTCTTCATGAAGCGAATACCTTTTACGTTTGGATTTTCATTAGAAAATCCTTCAATAATATTCCAAGAATTATCTGTACTACCATCATCTACAAAAATGATTTCATATGAGTAATTGTTAGATTTCATCACTTTAATGATCCATGTGTATAGTTCTGTAAGTGACTCCTCTTCGTTAAGAAGCGGTATAAGTATAGATAAATTCATTTATTTATTTTATTCTTGATGTGTAGTTTTGCTTTTAAAAATGGCAGCCATAATTAATCCTAATATAGAATAACCAACAATGCTGAAAACCAAAGCTTTTAATAGTTCAGCTGTAGCGTATGGGTTACTTTCTTTCATTTTTGCTAGAGTTTCGTTTATTACCGACGCAGGAGTTCCGAATTTTTGCAATGTTTCAGCCATATATTTTCTGATTAATTCACCTAGAGTTTCTTTTGCGCTAGGGTCAATAACGTTAAATAAGATAATGTTGAAAAAAGTTGAAATTAAAATCCCTACAAGGATAGCAACGAAATAAGTTGTAAAAGCATCTTTAAAAGAGAAAATACCCTTTAAATCTTTTTTAGTTTTTGATAATAAAGTAATAGTAATTATTAGAAAAATAACAAAAGTCATGCCTCCAATCCAACCTGAAACAAATAATTTAAGATCGATCGCGTACATAATTGCAGTGATAAGAGCTAAAACAGCACCTATAATTATACCATAGGTAATTCCATTCTTTTTTATAACTTCATTAATCATAATTTATATGTTTTAAAATTAATCCACAAATATAACAATTCCCAATATAATCATGGATAAAAAATGCTTTTCGATTTTGGATAAAAAAAAATAGGCAAATGTTTGTTTATTGAAAAAAATATGTAAATTTGCAGACTGAAATAATTAAAAGATTTTAAACAAAAAGAGTAGTTGCATTTACACCTTTTTCTAACCACGAAGAAGCTTCAAAATTAAAACGCTCCAAACAATAAATAAAAAGAAAAGATGAAAAAAGGAATTCACCCAGAAAATTACAGATTAGTTGCTTTCAAAGACATGTCAAATGAAGAAGTTTTTGTTACTAAATCTACTGCAGATACTAAAGAAACAATAACAGTTGATGGTGTTGAATACCCACTTGTAAAAATGGAGATCTCTAGAACATCTCACCCTTTTTACACAGGTAAATCTAAACTTATCGATACTGCAGGACGTATTGATAAATTCAAAACTAAATACGCTAAACACGCTAAATAATTTTAGTTTGTTTTTAAATAAATCAAAGCCTTCCTTTTTGGGAGGCTTTTTTGTTTATTATACAGTCTTAATGCTTGATTTAGAGTGTTTATGGTTTATTGAAACAAATAAAATATTTGTAACTTTGAAGTCGATAACCAAATCAAGATTTTAAAATATTGCCAAATTAAATTAATATATGAATTACATTCTATTCGATGGGCCCGTCCGGAATGCCTTGTTGCCTTTTACGTTTACCCGACCTGTTGCCGATATCTTGATCGGAATAATGACAATACGTCAAAAATGGGAGATGCATTTAGGATCAACTACAACAACAATAACCGAAGAGTATCTATCAGAGAAATATCCAATGGTAGAGCTTGAGGAAAACGTAATGATAAATGCTTCGTTTTTACCAAATTATGATTTAGCGGAACTAGTTTCAGATTTAAAAGCAAATCAGGCTATCTTTAAAGGAGAAGAAGTTATTGCTTTTTATACAAGTGAAAATCAAGAAGAGGTTGATTTTGATACTTATGAAATTATTCAATACAGCGGTAATTGTATAACTGTAGAAAATACTTGGGATATTTTCTCAAAAAATGACGCCGCAATACGTGAAGATTTTAACTTTTTAACTGAAGATAGAAAATCGCAACCAATCCCTAAAAGTGTAAATACAATTGCTCCTGAAAATATTTTTATAGAAGAGGGCGCAAAATTAGAGTTCGTTACTTTAAACGCATCTACTGGGCCTATATATATAGGTAAGAATGCCGAAATCATGGAAGGTTCTGTTATTCGTGGACCTTTTGCCTTATGTGAAAATGCACAAGTTAAAATGAATGCTAAAGTTTATGGAGCTACAACTGTAGGAGTAGGTTCTAGAATAGGAGGAGAGGTGAAGAATTCCGTTCTGTTTGCAAATTCGAATAAAGGACACGATGGATTTTTAGGAGATTCAGTTTTAGGAGAATGGTGTAATATAGGTGCGGATACTAATAATTCGAATCTAAAGAACAACTATGAAGAAGTAAAGCTTTGGAGCTATGAAACAGAAGGATTCGCTAAAACAGGACTTCAGTTTTGTGGTTTAATGATGGGAGATCATAGTAAGTGCGGAATCAATACAATGTTTAATACAGGAACAGTAATAGGAGTTAGTGCTAATATCTTTGGTACAGGATTTCCTCGCAACTTTATACCAAGTTTTTCTTGGGGAGGAGCAGCTGGTTTTACAACATACGTTACCAAAAAAGCTTTTGAGACTGCTCGATTGGTTATGGGGCGCAGAAATATTGATTTTGACGAAAAAGAAGCAGCAATTTTAGAGCACATTTTTGAAGAAACAAAAAAATGGAGAAAAGACTGATTTAATTAGATAATGAGTCAATTTTAAAATTGGATAATATATTAAACCCGACAAGTTTTTAAAATTTGTCGGGTTTTTATTTAGTTAAATACTATTTATCGATCTTGGTGAAATCGCCTTTTAGGTTGAATTTTAATTCTAAGCCATTAGTCAGTTTTGTTTCATAGCCAAAAGTTCCTATTTCTATTTTGGTTATTTTTTCTTTAGGAAAATTTACTTTTACGTAAGTAGCAATTTTTTTAGGAATAATAGAGTTTGGGATTTTAGCGCCTTTGCCATCAACTTCTTTCCAGTTTCCTTTTTTATCAAATTCTATTTCAATTTTATTATCAAATTGAACTTTGTATTCTGTAGAGAGGATCTCTTTGTCCTGCAATATATAGCTGGGTTTTTTAGATCCGAAGTGAGTCTTTAAGAAAGTTTGTGCATTTGCCGGTAAGGCTTCTTTTTTTATTACCGTTTTTTGTGCATTTGCAGAAAGTCCAAATATTAATCCTGCAATAAGGCAAACTACTAAGTTTAATTTTGTTCTCATGTTTTTTTCTGATTTTTAGATTCTTATACAAGGTAAGATAAAAAAAATAAAATATGTAAGAAAAATGATGAAACTTAAAAATTGGAGGAGTCAGGAGTTTAATTGTATTGTTGAATACTCTAATTAATATATCTTTGCACCACGAAAAAAAAAGGTTGTCAGTTATATGATTAACCGATTAAATAAATTCACACGAAGTAATGATTACAGTTAACGATATTTCAGTTCAATTTGGAGGAACTACATTATTTAGCGATGTTTCTTTTGCTATAAATGAAAATGATAAAATTGCCCTTATGGGTAAAAATGGTGCGGGAAAATCGACACTTTTAAAAATTATAGCAGGACAAAGCAAACCTTCTACTGGAAGTATTTCAGCTCCGAAAGAAGCTGTTATAGCTTATTTGCCTCAGCATTTATTGACTAAAGACGGTTCAACTGTAATGGAAGAAGCATCAAAAGCTTTTGGTGAAATTTTTAGAATGAAAGCTGAAATAGATGAAATCAATGAGCAGTTAACTGTTCGTACTGATTATGAAAGTGATGCTTATATGAAGTTAATCGAAAGAGTTTCGGACTTAAGCGAGAAATATTATGCAATCGAAGAGGTTAATTATGAGTCTGAAGTTGAGAAAATCTTAGTTGGTTTAGGTTTTGATCGTGAAGATTTCGGACGTCAAACTTCAGAATTTTCTGGAGGATGGAGAATGCGAATCGAATTGGCTAAAATCCTTTTGCAGAAGCCAGATTTAATTTTACTAGATGAGCCAACCAATCATATGGATATTGAAAGTATTCAATGGTTAGAAGATTTTTTAATAAATGCTGCAAAAGCAGTTGTAGTAATTTCGCATGATAGAGCGTTTGTAGATAATATTACCAATCGTACAATTGAAGTTACGATGGGAAGAATCTACGATTATAAAGCTAAATATTCTCATTATTTAGAACTAAGAAAAGATCGTCGTATTCATCAACAGAAAGCATACGATGAGCAACAAAAAATGATTGCTGATAACAGAACTTTTATTGATCGTTTTAAAGGAACTTTTTCAAAAACTGATGCGGTTCAGTCTCGTGTTAAAATGCTTGAAAAATTAGTGATTGTGCAAGTTGATGAAGTAGATAATTCGGCACTTAAATTAAAATTCCCACCAGCAGCACGTTCAGGACAATATCCTGTTGTGGTTAAAGAATTATCTAAATCATATGGAGATCATGTGGTTTTTAAAGATGCTAACATAGTTATCGAAAGAGGTGAAAAAGTTGCTTTCGTTGGTAAAAATGGAGAAGGTAAATCGACTATGATTAAAGCAATCATGAAAGAGATTGGTATCGACGAAGGAAGTGTAGAAATTGGTCATAATTCTCAAATTGGGTATTTTGCTCAAAATCAAGCTTCTTTGTTGGATGAAAATGCTACCATTTTTGAAACTATCGATGCTATTGCTGTTGGAGATGTTAGAACGCAAATTAAGAACATTCTTGGTGCTTTTATGTTTCAGGGAGATGATATTACAAAGAAAGTAAAAGTGCTTTCAGGAGGAGAGAAAACTCGTTTGGCAATGATAAAATTATTGTTAGAGCCAGTTAATTTATTGATTCTTGATGAGCCTTCGAATCACTTGGATATGAAAACAAAGGATATTATTAAAGATGCTTTACGTGATTTTGATGGTACTTTGATTTTAGTTTCTCACGATCGTGATTTTCTTGATGGATTAGCGACTAAAGTTTTTGAATTTGGTAATAAACGTGTTAAAGAACATTTTGAAGATGTTGCTGGTTTCTTAGCGCATAAAAAAATGGATTCAATGCGAGAGATAGAAAAATAGTTTTTTATTATAATGAAAAACGGCATAAGTTTAATTCTTATGCCGTTTTTTTATGTCTTATAGTTAGAAAGTTTATGCTTCTTTTAAGGCACTTTTTTTCTTGTAGTATAAAGCAATATAGGCAGCAATTGAGCAAACTAATCCAATAATAACCATATTCCAAATAGGTTGTGTTGTTTGTGAAAAAGTTCCATTTTCGATGATTAAAATTCTAAAAGCTTTTAAAAAATGTGTTAATGGGATCACATTTGCAATTGCTTGTACAGCTTGTGGCATTTGACTTAAAGGCCAAGTAAATCCACTTAGAATAAAACTAGGAGTTGCAATAACCATTAGAACTTCTGTAGCTTTTAATTGATTAGGAATTAAAATACTTACCAGAATACCAATAAATGAAACTGATAGTACAAAAATCCCAGCTATAAATGTGAGTGGGAGTAGATTCTCATAAAAAGGAAGTCTGAACCATAAAGTAAATAGCCAGTATATAAACCAAATACCAAAGCTCATTAACATATATGGAATGATTTTTACAGCCAAGAGGTTTAAAATAGAAGGACATCTTTTGACTAAGTCTTTAAAGGTTCCGTTTTCAAACTCAGAAGCAAAAGAAAGTGCCAGTCCCAGTAAGAGAACTTGTTGCAAGACGGTTGCTAAAACACCTGGCCAAAGAAAATACATGTAGTTGGTACTTCGATTATATTTCTTTATAAAAGTTGTTTTGAAAGGTTCGTATTGTGACATAAGTAAGTTTTCAGGGACGCCTTGTTTTCTTAAGGTTTCGATTTGAACACCCGCTTTTAATGTTCCAAGACAAACTTGTATTGCTGTCGATGCGTAATTGGCAGTTAAGACATTCGAAGTATTTACGATGGTTGTGATTTCTGGATACTTTTTTGTGAGTGTCATTTTTTCAAAACCCTTTGGGATGATAACAACACAAGTGGCCTCTTTTTGAATGGCAATCTCAGAAAGATTATTTTGATCATATAGAATTGAAGCTATATGCACAACTTCATTGTCTTCAAACATCTGAATTGCTTTTGAACTTAATTCGGTACGATCTTGATCGACTACAATTATAGGTAAATCGGTCACTTTACCTTTGCCGTAAACATAGCCTAATAAAACGCCATAAAGTATTGGTGCGCCAATAAAAAGCAATCGAAGCACTTTGTTTTTCCAGAATAATTTGAATTCCCGTTTAAGCAATGAAAAGAAATTTTGCATAGTTAAAGAGATAAGGTAACAGTTGTTTTTGTAATTAAATCTTTTGTTTCATTGCTGTTGGAAGGAGTTATTTTTATTTCGAATAAACTTTCCTGCATTTCGTAATCTGGATAAGCAGTTGCAATGTTACCGTATGCTCCCAGTTGTTTTATTGTGCTAATATTTCCTTTAATGTCAATTTTCTTGTAAGGAACATGTACGGTTATTTCTTGTCCTTTTTTAAATTTTTCTAGTTGATTTTCAGGTATCGTAAAGCGGAAGTAAGTACTGTTAGCAATATAACCATTAAATAAGGTGTAACCTGGCAATGCTAGTTCGCCAATAGTTAAAGTTATAGTTTCAATACTCATGTCTTGAGGGGCTACAATATAGCGTTCTTTGTCGGCCGTTTCTACTTCTTGTAATGCTCCAAGAGCTCTGTCTTGTTGACCTAAAGCCATTGTTTGTTGCTCAATACGAGCTCCCTTTTTTGCATCATCTAGTTCGGCAATAACAGCATTGTATTGGGCTTGTGCTCCTTGGTATTTGGCAAAAGTTTCGTCATAAGTCTGTTGTGAGATTAAAGAATCTTTAAGCATGTTTGTTAATCGTTTAATCGATTTTTGAGCAAATTCATATTGTTCTTTTAGGCCCATTTTTTTTGCTTCCAATTGCTTAATTTGGTTTTCTGTAGCTCCTTTTACAGCCATTTTGTATTGTGCTTTAGCAGATATAACAGCTCCTTCGGCCTGATTTTTTTTAGCATCTACTTCTGGAATATCGAGAATGGCAAGCGTGTCTCCTTTTTGGACAATATCTCCTTCTTTGACAAATATTTTTAAAATTTTGCCAGGAATTTTGCTAACAACAGCAATTTGTTCTTTTTCTATTTTTCCCTGAATCAGATTTTCTTTTTTCTCTTTTTCACAACTTGTAAAAATGAAAATTAAATGGATTATAATAATTGCTTTTTTCATAAAATAGAACTTTTATTTAGATAGTTTTTTTGATAAATCGCCAGTAGCAATTATTGTTTCGATAGCAGATAATCGTTGTTCGATTAAAGTAGTTGTTTTGTTTACAGATGCTTTATAAGAATCGTTCTCGGCTTCAAGGCGTTCCGATATATTGATAAGGCCTTCTTTGTATTGTTTTATTGCAAGATTTAAATTATTATCAGCTACTTTTTCTTGTTGTTGAGTAATGTCAATTTTTTGAGTTAGGACGCTATAGTCAACTAAGTTTTTTTCAAGTAGTAATTCTAATTTTTCTTTAGTATCATCAATTTGGTTTTGCATCTGTTCGATGTTGATTTTGGCTTCGTGTACTTTGTGTTTTCTTTCAAAACCTGAGAAAACTTCCCATTTCATTGCTGCGCCTACAACCCAGTTGTTGCTTATAGTTGCTTCGTTTAATCCCAGGTAGAGGGCTTGGTTTATTCCAGTAACTATTGGTGTTGTGGCATTGGCATTAAATAGACTTGAATACGAAACACCTCCAAATGCTCCTAAAGTTGGTAAATAAGTACCTTTCTCTTTTTTTAACAAATATTCATAAGCAGTTTTAAAAGATTCTAAAGCTTTTATTTCTTGCTTGTTTTGAGTATTTAATTTTTGATCTGTAATTAAATAAGGAACCAAGTCGTATTTCACATTCTCTATTTCGGGAATCGTATACCCTGTTAAGTATTGAATTTTTTTATAAATTAATTTTCGTTTGCCGTCTAGTTCAATTTTTTTAGACGCTAATTCAAGTGAAGCTAGCTTGATTTTGTCTCTATCGTAAGGAATTGCTAAACCTTGTTCTATTGCTTTTGTGACACGCTTAGTTTCAGTGTCTAATCGTTTTTCGCTTTCTTTTATAAGTTTGTCAATTTCTTTTAACAACTCTAATTGATCAAATGTGTTAATGACATCTTTTATGATTCCATCTTTCTCTGACTCTTTTAGAAATACAGTTCCTTTGGTTTTTTCGTGTATTGCCTTGGCTCCGTTTGGAATTTGCATACCACTAAACAAAACTGTTTTTGCCATTACACTTCCGTTAAAAATGTTTCCATAATTTTTAAAAGCTGTTTTCCCATCAAATAAAGGATAGTTTACAATAGGGATAGTAGCTGTTGGAAGATCTACAGTTAGTTTATTGTCGAAATAAGTGTATAACGCACTTGCTTCGACAGTAGGAATGTATTTGTTCCAAACTCCTTTCTCTTGAAGGTTTAATTTTTCAATATCTAAATCTTTGTTTTTTAAAGAAGTGCTTTTTTCTATAGCTTTATGAATAGCTCCTTCTAAAGTTGGTGAGACTTCAATTTGAGCATATCCGTAAGTTACGGAAAGAAAGAAGAAGAAAATAGGTGAAAGTTTTCTCATTGTATTTTTATTTCTATGATATGGTAAAACGTGACAGATTTTGTAAGGTGCTACGGAAAAAATGAGCGTGTTTAAAATGTGGATATAAGCAAAGTTAAGAATATTAGTCTTACAATCCTTTTTTATAAGAGGTAAATACAGGGCAGAGTTAATTTTTTTTTGATAGTTTTATTAAGAAAATAGAAAGTTTTACGATGGTGCCAAACTTTATTTGTTTTTTTATACCTTTAGTATGCATATTTATAAATTAACTACTTATTAACATGAAAAAAAATGTATTATTTTTAGCTATTATGTTGACTAGTTTGTTTAGTCTTCCTATATTTTCTCAAACAAATGATGAGCCAGTTGCTTTGGGTTTACCTGGGGATAATCTTAATTTATTTGCTGTATTAGATGTTTTTCAAAAATCAAAAACATTAGAAGATTTCGAAAGAGCATTAAATGATCCAGATAATAAAGTTAATAATTTAGACTTAAATAACGATGGAGAAATCGATTATATTGAGGTAGAAGGTCATAAGGAAGGTAATACCCATGTAATTGTACTTCAGGTTGCTGTAAATAGCAAAGAAACACAAGATGTTGCTGTTATCGAGGTTACTAAAGATAAAAAAAACAAGGTGCATGTTCAGGCCATAGGAGATGAAGATTTATATGGTAAAAATTATATTGTAGAGCCTTCAGATACAATTGCAGGAACACCTAATCCAGGATACAAAGGAGATGCTACTGTAATTGTAAATAATAATACAATCAATAATTACAATACAACAACTAATCCAAGTTATGTGAGTACTAGTGTAAGTGCATGGCCTGTGGTTTTATTTTTATTTTCCCCTGTGTATGTAGTATATAGATCTCCATGGCATTGGGGATATTATCCTCCGTACTGGCGTCCTTGGCGTCCAGTTTATTATCATGATTATTGGGGATATCATGGGCATTATTACAGAAGTCCTTATTACCGAAGAACAGCTGTTATAAGATATCCTAGATATTATAATAATTATGCTAGTAGAAGAAATACATCAGTAGTTGTTAGAACTAATAGAACTAATGGACGTTATAATTCGACTTATAATGGGAGAGATTATAGAAGACCAGAACCGGTTACTTCTACAAGGCCCTCTAGGCCAGGTAATACGACAAGACCTGGGACGCGTCCTACGACTCCTACGACTAGACCCGGAAATACAACTAGACCTGGAAATACAACTAGACCGGTTAATCCATCGACTAGGCCGGGAACTGGGACAACAAGGCCAACGACACGCCCAGTTGCTCCAACTAATCCATCAACACGCCCAGCTGTTAGACCAGTGCAGCCAGTAACGAGACCAGCGACACGTCCCGTTACTCCAACTAATCCATCAACACGACCTGCTGTCAGACCATTGCAACCAGTAACAAGCCCAGCAGTCAGACCTGTCACACCAAGACCAGCAACGCAAAGACCAGTAAATGGAGGAGCCAATAGAAGGTAAGAATACATACTGAGAATCATTTTTGATATCGACTAATTGCTAGTCTAAAAATTTATTTAATATACTTATGGGGAAACTTCCGCTAATTAAAATCGTATTCGCTATCTTAATGATGCCTTGTTTTATTAATGCTCAAATTGATGTGAATCAGGCTACAACAAATTCGGAGGAAGTTGCTAATTATCCGCAATTTAAGTTCAAAGGGCTCTTTCAGGCTCGATTTTTAGGAGCGCTTTCAGATAATGTAGATGTTCTAGGAGTTCATAATTCGGCTGGTGAAGCCACTCAAACTTCATTTGATGTGAAAAGAATGCGTGTTGGACTCAATACAAAATTGAGTGAGCAAACAGAAGTAGTGATTCTAGTAAACCTTGCTGATTTTAAATCTGATCCTAAAAATAAAGTTCTAGAGAACGCTTATGCCAAATATACTTTTAGTAAATACTTTGCAGTAACTGGAGGTCAATTTCGCCCTGCCTTTGGTATAGAAGAGCTTGTTCCTGTTGATGTTATTAAATCTTTTGACTTTTCAAATCAATATTATGAATTTGGAAAAAACGGATGGACTAGTTTTCAGATTGGAGCTTCTGCGACAGGTTCTTTCGATGTTGGTGTTTTTCCTGTGAGTTATGCTATTTCTATTTTAAACGGGACAGGACGGAATCAGGAAAAAGATAAAGATAGTGGAAAGCAATATTCTACAAGATGGGTTTTTGGACTTTCTAAACTGTATAAAATTAATTTGGGATTAAATGGTGGAATAGGAAAAGTATTCGATCAGGATGTTTTTGCTTTAGGTGTAGATATTACCAGTGATTTTAAAATTACTGATGCGCTTACTTTTGATATGCAAGTTGAGTATAAACAAGGAACGAATCATAATTTGTATTTTTCATTACCTGTAGATGGTAGGACATTAAATGCAGATGATTATCAGATGCGAGGCTATTATATTATGCCTAATTTGAGATATCGCATAGATTATAAAAAATTGAGTTCTTTAGAGTTTTCATGCCGTTATGAGTCTTTTGATACCAATTTCAGATTAAAATCAAATGTCCGTCAAACATATGTGCCAATGATGAGTCTTGAATTTGGAAAGGCATATACAGGAAGAATTGGGTTAGGATTTCAAATTGATAGATATGACAAGAATATACCTGATACATCGATGTATAATGAAAATTTATTTATTGTTCAATTTCAAACTAGACTTTAGTATAACTTAATTTCTGTATTATGAAAGAAGTAAAAATTCCGCAAACATTAATAACACTTGTAGTTGCTATTGGTCTTTGGGTTATTCCTGCTCCTGAGGGGGTGAAAGTAGAAGCTTGGCATTTGTTTGCAATTTTTGTGGCAACTATTCTTGGAATTATTTTAAAAGCAGCCCCTATGGGAACTATGTGTATGCTTGCAATAGCGGTAACTGCATTTTCACAGGTGTTGGCTCCTGATGATGCTGGGAAATCAATAACACTTGCCTTAAGAGGTTTTGGGGATAAAGTTATTTGGTTAATTGGGATATCGTTTTTTATAGCACGTGGTTTTATTAAGACAGGTTTAGGTAATAGGATTGCTTTTATTTTTATAAGGATATTTGGGAAAAGTTCTCTGGGATTAGCTTATGGATTAGGACTTGCTGATTTATGTCTAGCTCCTGCTGTTCCTAGTAATACGGCTAGGGGAGGAGGAATTATTTATCCTATTATGAAATCGATGGCGATAAGTTTTGGTTCAGAGCCAGATAAACCAGAAACACACAAAAAGTTAGGCTCGTTCTTAACATTGAATAGTTACAATATGAATCTTATTTCATCCTCAATGTTTTTAACTGGAACGGCAAGTAATCCGATGTGTCAAAAGTTTGCATTAAATTTAGGGATTAAAATAACTTGGATGTCTTGGGCGCTTGCTGCAATTGTACCGGGATTAGTCGCTTTTTTTGTAATTCCTTTAGTATTATATAAAATTTATCCGCCTGAATTAAAATCGACAGCAGATGCTCCGGCAATTGCGAAGCAAAAGCTAAAAGACATGGGGCCAATCTCTAGAAATGAATGGTTGATGTTGTTGACGTTTTTTATCTTGTTGTTTCTTTGGATGACAGGAGATTTGTTCTCTATCGATGCAACGACAACAGCTTTTATTGGGTTGGTAATTTTGTTATTAACTTCAGTGTTAACTTGGGAAGATGTGAAATCTGAGAAGGGAGCTTGGGATACTATTATATGGTTTTCAGTTTTGGTAATGATGGCGAGTTCGCTCAATGAATTAGGTTTCATTGGATGGTTTAGTGATTTGGTAAAAGTGCAAATAGGGGGATTAAGCTGGCAAATGGCTTTTCCTATTATAATTTTGGTGTACTTTTTTAGTCATTATCTTTTTGCAAGCGCAACAGCTCATGTAGCGGCAATGTATGCCGCGTTGCTAGGAGTTGGTGTTTCTTTAGGTGTTCCGGGATTACTTTTGGCTTTTATGCTTGGGTTTGTAGGTTCGCTTTATGGTACATTAACCCATTACGGTCATGGACCAGCTCCTGTATTTTTTGGTAGTGGTTATGTTGATTTAAAGAGCTGGTGGGTAAAAGGTCTTGTAACAGGTCTTGTCCTATTACTTATTTATATGGTAATAGGAGGACTATGGATGAATATAATTGGGTATTACTAAATTCGGATACCAGGTGGAAGTAGTTCTTTGTAAATTGGGTTTTTCTTAAAGAAAGTGGCAATTTTAGGATGAATAGGGACTACTTTTAATTTTCGTTCAATGGAGATTTCCATTATACTTTTAAGCATGTTGTAGAAAAGCTCTTGATCATCAAATGAGTCGGGAGTGTTGACTTTTGTTAGAAATATCTTTTTTTCTTGAAAAGAATATTCGATTGTTACTAATCCTGTAGGTGTTGAGATTTCAAATTGTCTTGCAAAGGCATTGTCTTTGATTTCCATTACTGAAATGGGTTCCATATTACTTGTTTTTTATGTGGTATTTAAAAAAAAATAGAAGAAATGAACTTTGTAAAAAGGTCGGACAGACTTCTTATAATATATTGTTAGAAACAAATCATTTCTACTACAAATATAATCATTTGATATTCAATAACAAAAGATTTTAAGGATGGGAAATATTTTACATTTTTAAAACTGTTGTGAACACGCGGGTTTGCTATGATTTTAAGGGATAATATTATTATAAAAACAGAGTTGAACTCGTTAAAAAACAATAATTTTATATCAATAATACTTTTTTTGATGTTATTAATATTTGAGATGTGATTATGAGTAAAGTTCCTGTTTATTTTATGCCTGGTCTTGCGGCAAGTACAACTATTTTCGAGAGGATTGCATTGCCTGAAGATGTTTTTGAAATTCATTTGTTAGAATGGGAAATACCACTTGATGGCGAATCCTTACCTGATTATGCTAAAAGGATAACTCAAAGTATAAAACATCAAAATCCAGTTTTGATAGGAGTGTCATTTGGAGGTATACTAGTTCAGGAAATGGCAAAGCATATAGTTGCTAGAAGAGTGATCATTATTTCTAGTGTAAAAAGTAACATAGAGTTTCCTAGAAGAATGAAAATTGCAAAAACGACCAAAGCATATAAGTTAATCCCCATGCGATTAATCTTGAATGTAGAAAGTCTGGCTAAGTTTTCTTTTGGTGAAAAGATAAATAAACGATTGAAGTTGTATGAGAAATTTTTGTCTGTGCGTGATATTCGCTATCTAGACTGGGCGGTTGAACAAGTAATTCTTTGGGATAGAACTAAAATTGATGAAAGTGTAATTCATATTCATGGAGATCAAGATGAGGTTTTCCCTATAAAATATATAACCAATTGTAAAGTGGTAAAAGGAGGAACGCATATTATGATTTTGAATAAGTATAAATGGCTAAACGAAAACTTACCGAAAATCATTTTAGAGTAGATTTTTTGGCTATAGTTGAGTTTTCTTATTGACTTATTTTAACATATAAAAAAAACCATCCGTTTTTGCGGATGGTTTTTTTGTAAAAGGTAAACATGAAAACTATATTTTTTTCATTTGATCTTTCATCATAGTAATTTGTTCTTTTAGCATTCCTTGTTTGTCAAGCTTCTTAGCTTCGTTCAATAAGTTTGTAGCTTCAAGCTTTCTTCGGCGTGACATGGCAACCCCAGCAAGGTTTAATTTGGCTACAGCTAAATCCATATCCATAGATAGACCGAGTTCAATTGCTTTTTTGAAATATTTTTCAGCTTGATTGATGTTAGTTTGAGAAACCATAATACCCTGTAGGTAGTTAAAGTATCCTTGTTGTTTTCTTACCAAAGCAGTTTCAGGGTTTTTGATGTGTGCTAGCCATTTTTTAGCACCTTCAAAATCTTGTTTTCTTAGTTTTAAGAAGGCTAATAAGATGAATTCATTTTTAAAATAAAGGAAAATAGGGATTCCAGCCAGTAATATGAGGAAGATTCCGTTTCCAATATTACTTTCTGTAAATTGCCAAATGCCAGCAACTACTAATAGTCCGGCTAAAATAAGTTTAATATTTCTGTGAAACATAATAGGTGTATTTTTGTGATTGCAAAGATAGTAAAATGAATTAAAAATATTTTTATAAAACTACTTGCCAGAAAAAAAAGTCTTTGTATATTTGCACTCGGTTTTACGGGAAGACAATTCCAAAACCAAAAAGAAGATATTAGACACCATATTTAAAGATACAAAGCAATGAGTAAAAGAACGTTTCAACCATCGAAAAGAAAAAGAAGAAATAAGCACGGATTTATGGACAGAATGGCTTCTGCGAATGGAAGAAAAGTTCTGGCACGTAGAAGAGCTAAAGGAAGACATAAATTAACTGTTTCTAGCGAACCTAGACACAAAAAATAATGTTTCTATAAACATAAATAAGGCGTTACTTTTTTTAGTATCGCCTTTTTTTATACCTTGTCATTAAAAAATAAGTAATGTTTTAATTTCTAAACAAGTAGAGTTAAACGTTAAGCCGAAATATAACTACACAATACAATTAAAATGCCTAAAGACACATCAATAAAATCAGTTTTAATAATAGGTTCGGGACCTATTGTTATTGGTCAAGCCTGCGAATTTGATTATGCAGGATCGCAATCAGCACGTTCTATCCGTGAAGAAGGAATTGAAGTTATCTTGATAAATTCAAATCCAGCGACTATTATGACCGACCCAAGTATGGCCGATCATATATATTTGAAGCCATTAACTACAAAATCGATTATTGAAATTTTAAAAGCACATCCACAAATTGATGCAGTTCTGCCTACAATGGGAGGACAAACTGCATTGAATTTATGTTTGGAGGCTGATGAAAAAGGAATTTGGGCTGATTTTGGAGTAAAATTAATCGGTGTTGATGTAAATGCGATCAATATTACCGAGGATAGAGAGCAGTTTAAACAACTTCTTGAAAAAATTAATGTACCAACAGCACCTGCAAAAACAGCTACTTCATATTTAGAAGGAAAAGAAATTGCTCAGGAATTTGGTTTTCCATTAGTTATTCGTCCTTCATTTACGCTTGGAGGAACTGGAGCAGCGGTAGTTTATAAAAAAGAAGATTTTGACGAACTCTTAACTAGAGGATTGGAAGCTTCTCCAATACATGAAGTTTTAATTGATAAAGCTTTAATGGGATGGAAAGAATATGAATTAGAACTTTTAAGAGATAAAAATGATAATGTAGTTATCATTTGTTCTATCGAAAATATGGATCCAATGGGAATCCATACTGGAGATTCGATTACAGTTGCACCAGCAATGACATTATCTGATACAACATTTCAAAGATTACGTGATTATGCAATCTTAATGATGCGTAGTATCGGAAATTTCGCTGGAGGTTGTAATGTGCAATTTGCAGTTTCACCAGATGAAAAAGAAGATATTGTTGCGATTGAAATTAACCCACGTGTATCTCGTTCGTCAGCATTAGCATCAAAAGCAACTGGATATCCAATTGCTAAAATAGCTTCTAAATTGGCATTAGGATATAATCTTGATGAATTACAAAATCAAATTACAAAATCGACTTCGGCTCTTTTTGAACCAACTCTTGACTATGTAATTGTGAAAATCCCACGTTGGAACTTTGATAAATTTGAAGGGGCTGACAGAACGCTTGGACTTCAGATGAAATCTGTAGGTGAGGTTATGGGTATCGGACGTTCATTTCAAGAAGCTTTACATAAAGCAACCCAATCATTAGAGATTAAAAGAAATGGTTTAGGTGCTGATGGAAAAGGATATAAAAATTACGAACAAATTATAGAGAAACTAACTTTTGCAAGTTGGGATCGTGTTTTTGTAATTTATGATGCAATTGCAATGGGGATTCCATTGAGCCGTATTCATGAAATTACAAAAATTGATATGTGGTTCTTGAAACAATATGAGGAACTTTATACACTTGAGAAAGAAATCTCTAATTATAAGGTAGCTACTTTGCCGAAAGACCTTTTGCTTGAAGCGAAACAAAAAGGTTTTGCCGACAGACAAATTGCTCATATGGTAAATTGCTTGGAGAGTGAAGTTCACGCTTTAAGAATGGCAATGGATATTAACCGTGTGTTTAAATTGGTAGATACTTGTGCAGCCGAATTTAAAGCAAAGACTCCTTATTACTATTCTACTTTTGAAGCACAAATTGAGAAAGCAAATGGTGAGCGTTACGTAGATAATGAAAGTATTGTTACTGATAAAAAGAAAATAATTGTTTTAGGTTCAGGACCAAACCGTATCGGACAGGGAATTGAATTTGATTATTCTTGTGTTCACGGTGTATTAGCCGCTAAAGAATGTGGTTATGAAACAATCATGATTAACTGTAATCCTGAAACGGTTTCAACAGATTTTGATACTGCTGATAAATTGTATTTTGAGCCAGTTTTCTGGGAACATATTTATGATATCATTCAACATGAAAAACCAGAAGGAGTAATTGTACAGCTTGGTGGGCAAACCGCTTTGAAGCTAGCTGAAAAATTATCTAAATACGGTGTAAAAATTATAGGGACAAGTTTTGATGCCTTAGATTTAGCTGAAGATAGAGGGCGTTTTTCAGAATTATTGACTGAATTACATATTCCTTTCCCGCAATTTGGAATCGCTGAAACGGCTGATGAAGCTTCAACTTTAGCAGATACGCTTGATTTTCCATTATTGATTCGTCCTTCTTATGTATTAGGAGGTCAGGGAATGAAAATTGTAATCAATAAAAAAGAGCTTGAAGAGCATGTTATCAATTTATTGAAAACAATTCCTGGAAACAAATTACTTTTGGATCATTACCTTGCTGGAGCAATCGAGGCTGAGGCTGATGCAATTTGTGATGCTGATGGTAATGTTTATATCATTGGAATAATGGAGCATATCGAGCCTTGCGGAGTTCACTCTGGAGATAGTAATGCGACATTGCCTCCTTTTAACTTAGGAGAGTTCGTGATGCAGCAAATAAAAGATCATACTGTAAAAATTGCCAGAGCTTTAAAAACGGTTGGTTTAATTAATATTCAGTTTGCTATAAAAGACGATACCGTTTATATTATTGAAGCGAATCCTAGAGCATCTAGAACAGTACCATTTATAGCAAAAGCATACGGAGAGCCTTATGTAAATTACGCTACAAAAGTGATGTTGGGTCATAATAAAGTAACTGATTTTAAATTTAATCCACAATTAAAAGGATTTGCAATTAAACAACCAGTATTCTCTTTTAGTAAATTCCATAATGTAAATAAAGCATTAGGGCCAGAGATGAAATCAACAGGAGAAAGTATCTTGTTCATCGATGACTTAAAAGATGATCAGTTTTACGAATTGTACTCAAGAAGAAAAATGTATTTGAGTAAATAATCTCAAATCATAAATATAAAAAAAGCCTCATGAAATGAGGCTTTTTTGTTTTAAAGTAAGAATATTATTTAATCAGTTGTTGTAACGGTTTAAGTTGTTCCATATCTATATTAGATTCTTTAAGAACGGTCATTAATGTCATGATATTGTTTGGGTTCATGTTTTTTCCTAAAACGCGAACTAAAGCAAACCCATTTTCGTTTCTGTTGGCGTAGATTACAAATTCTTCAATATTTTCGTCAGTTCCAACATAGCTTACTGAAGCACCATCTTTTCCAGAACCAAATTTCATTAATTGCTGGTATTTCGGATTCTTCAAAATAGTATTTACTTTGGTTCTTTCTGCTTCATATTCAGCCTGATTTTTATCATTTCGTTTAAAGGCTAGAATATTCATTTTGTCAAAAGATTTTAATGCTTCGTTTTGTTCTGTAGATAGTTTTGTTTTCTCTATATTAAGTATATTTGGAGAAACATCTAATGCGATGAAATTTTTATTTTCTGTGTTTTCTACAAAATATTTTTGCAATGATGGGTCAGAATTACAACTTGTTAAAAGTAATAATCCTAAAAAGGTGAAAATAGTGGCTATCTGTTTCATGTTATTTTTTTCCTTTAGATGCTTTTTTTAAATCAGATCCTCCAGGTAGTTTCATTTTATCAGTAAGTACTGAGATTTCATTTAAATCAAAGTTCCCTGTTAGTGATAGTAAAACGGTATCTTCATTTTTACCTGAATCGATAAACATGAACAACTCTTTTATTTGAGTAGCACTTGATCCAGATTTTACATAAATTTTTACATTTCTTCCACTATCATTTACTCGCATTAATTCTTCTAATCCTGCCGATTTTATGTATTTATCTGTAGTGAGTTTCATGTCGGCTTCAACTTTGGCGCTTTGTGTTGTAAAAACTTTTAGATTGTCTAATTTTTTTATAAGGCTTAAGTATTGCTGTGTTTCTTTATCAGAAGTATCAACTTTTACCTTGCTCATTAAATCAAACATTTTTTTGTTTACAATTACAGATGTTACATCGTCTTGGCCATCGTATTTGTCAAAAGCTCCTTGTGCGTAAAAAGCATGGCTAACTAATATGAATACTAATGTTAGTATGAAATTTTTACCAAAACTACTTCTGTTATTTTTTCTGTTTTCGTGAATTATTGATTTCATTTTATCGGATTTTATTTTGTTTAAAAATTAAGTTTTTTGATTGTTCGTATTCTTTAATGTACTGGACACTTTCTATACCAGTATTAACATTGTGAGAGACCATAGCGAGTGCTTTTTGCGTTGCAGCTAAAGCTTCTTCTGGAGAGTCATAAGTTCCTAAATCTGATTTTGCAACAACAGGGGTTGTGTTATTTGTGTTGTTGAGGTAAAAATAAGAACCTATTCCTAGTAAAAGGACAGCCGAAGCAGCAATTGATAACCACGCCACATTACGTTTCTTAGTTTGTAGTGGAATTTCTTGCGTTAAACGTTGTTCTTTTACTTGAGAGAAATAACCAAAAATTGGTTTGTATTGTTCCAAATGCTGCGCAACATCTGAAGAAGAAAAGTATTTTTTTAGTTCATTTTCTTCGGCAATAGTACTTTCTCCCTGAAAGTATTTTTCTAATATTATTTCTATTTTATCTGATTCCATATTGATGTGTATTAAGCATAGATTCTCTTATTTTTTTTCTAGCTCTTGAAAGTGCTACGCGTATAGCAGTTTCGTTCATATTAACTATTTTGGCAATTTCATCAAACTCATATTGTTCGACATCCCGCAACTGAATTAAAATTTGTTGCTGTTCTGGTAATTGATTCATTATTTTTTCTACCCATTCTAAACTATTGTTATCTTCAATTTTTTGATCTAATTCTGGCTCCTTGTCTTTGTAATTCGTATGTACAAGAGTGATATTGCTAGCCCGTTTTGATTTTAATTGATCCAAACAATAATTTTTGGTCATTGTCATTGCTAGAGCTTCAACATTATTGTAGGTATTTAAAGTCTCTTTTTTGTTCCATAGCTTTACTAATATTTCCTGCGAAGCATCTTCAGCCTCTTCAGTACTTGTTAGTAATCGTTTCGCCAGACGAAATACTTTGTCTTTAAAAGGATTTACCAACTGGATGAAAACGATTTGATTCATAAAAATGATAAATTTTAGGTTCGCTTATAGTATCAAGACGATGCAGAATTATTTTTGTTACAAATGTGTAAGAAATAAAACTAAAGATAGTATTTTTACGTTAGTATTATATTGATACCTACTATATGAAGACAATATTTAGAACCGTAATATTATTATTTTTAGCTGTATTCTGCTTTCAAGCTTGCCAGGATCAAGATGATGTGGCTGCTCCTAGAAATTTACAAGTACAAGATTTTATCTGGAAAGGATTGAATCAGTATTATTTGTGGCAAGGTGATGTTCCTAATTTAGCTGATGACCGTTTTAATAATAATCAAGAAGCATTAAATTCTTTTTTGAAGGGGTATCCAGATCCTGAAACATTATTTAATTCTTTGCGTGTAGATCCATCAATAGATAGGTTTAGCTGGATTGTTGATGATTATACGGTTTTAGAACAAGAACTTCAAGGAACATCAAAAAATAACGGAATAGATTTTAAATTAAGTCCAAAGTCCAAAGGTTCTAATGATTTGATTGGTTTTGTACGTTATATTTTGCCTAACTCTGATGCTGCAAACAAAGGAGTGAAACGTGGAGATTTATTTTATGGTATTAACGGAACTCAAATCACTTATGATAATTATAGAACGCTGCTTGCGCCAGATAGTTATACTATAAATCTAACGGATTATAATGGGACGGCATTTGTTCCAAATGGGAAATCGATTACGCTTACTAAATCAATTTTGGATGAAAATCCAATTTTCATCAATAAAGTGATAGAAAAAGATGGTCATAAAATAGGGTATTTGATGTATAATGGCTTTTATGGAAACTATGATGATCAATTAAACGCGGCATTTGGAGAATTAAAATCAAAAGGTGTTACTGATTTGGTTCTTGATTTGCGATATAATGGGGGAGGTTCTGTACAAACGGCAACCCGATTGGCAAGTATGATTACAGGACAGTTTACTGATGAAGTTTTTTCTAAGCAAAAATGGAATAATAAGCTCAATAAGTATTATGAAACTGAAGATCCGGAATTACTTAATAATAGGTTTGTAGATAGATTTAATGGAGTTGCTTTAAAAAGTTTGAAACTAGCTAAAGTATATATCTTAACTACTAAAAGTACTGCATCGGCAAGTGAATTGGTTATTAATGGGTTAAAACCATACATTGATGTAGTACAAATAGGTGATGTTACTATAGGTAAAAATGTGGGGTCGGTTACTCTTTATGATTCACCTACTTTTGGTAAAATGAATAGAAATCCGAGTCATAAATATGCTATGCAGCCCATTGTTTTAAAAATTGTTAATTCTGTAGGCTTTGGAGAATACACTAACGGATTAACACCTACATATAGTGTAATAGAATCTGTAAATGCGTTAGGCGTTTTAGGAGAGTATACTACTGAACCTTTATTAGGTACTGCAGTTTCAAAAATTATTGGAACAGGTAAAATGATTCTGCCTAAAGATGACAAAGTGTTTGAGTATTTTACCGATTCAAAATCAATAGATGGTATTCGAAATCAAATGTATTTGGATGAAGCTCCAGAAGGGCTCTTGAGAGCGTTACAAGATAGATAATACAAAAAAAGGCTTTCGTTAGAAAGCCTTTTTTGTTGAAAATAAGTAAGATATGAAATTAAGATTTTTAATTTATTATTTGTTAAAATAGAAGCCATTTGGTGATATTCCAACACTGAATTCATTAGATAAAACTCCTGTTAAAGAATAAATATAAACATCTCCAGGGTCTTGAAAATTTACTGCATCAGCAATATATATATTGTTGTTTTTTACTGCAAAGCCATAAAGAGCACTAACTTCTTTTGCTTTAAATATTTCTGTAGTTGGTAACGTTGTTGTGTTTGTTGATGCAGCATAGATATTATTTCCAACAGTATAATACAGTTTGTTGTTTTCAATAGCTAAGAAGCTAGGATGAGTGATGCCAGGAAAATCAATTGTAGATGAAACGGTATTGTTACTCATGTTAATTTTTACTAATTTACCAGTTGTTTCAGGTGAAACGTATGATGGTCGTCCATTACATAAAACATATAAAGTGCCATTATCTTTTACTAATGAACTAGGTACGTCTCCTACTGCAAAGTTTTTTGTAACAGTATTATTACTAGCGTCGATAATAGATAATGAGTTTCCTTGGCCCCAACCACCTTTGTGAGCTACATAAAGTTTGTTGTCATTTTCGATTATTTGCTCAGGACCTTCAACAACAGGAATTGTTGATGTAACTTTATTTGTTGTTAAATCAATGACAGCTACATAATCATCTGAAGGGTCTACTGGGTTACCCCAGTTTGTAATAAATCCTTTTCCATTTGCAAATGCAATATATCTTGGGCTATTTATCTTTGTGTTGATTGTAGCAATACTTTTAAATGTATTTCGGTTAACTACTTCAATTTTATTTCCTCTATTTACAATGATGTAAGCATAATCACCATTAAAACCAATGCTTTGAGGAGCATCTTTAATATTTTTACCTTCATTAACTAAAGAAAAAACATTTTTCCCGAGTTTTAAGTCGTCTGATAAATAGGAAATAGATCCATTTACTTTTTCAAAAACACCTTCTTCGATAATAAATAGTCCTCCTTCGTAATTTCCACGTGGTGCAGGTTCTGGTTCTGGAGTAATGGTATCGTCGTCATTACTACAAGATACAAAAAATGTAGCGCTTACAATGACAGCTAAAAATAGCTTATTAAGTTTTTTCATGGTATTAAAAGTTAAGGTTTATATATATGGTGTAATTTCTTCCAGGCATTTGTCTCCCAATAACTGGTTGGTAATCTTCGTTCCAGATATTCAGTATTTGTAATCCAATTTTGTAACTGTTCTTTTTTCCTAAGTCATAATCAATTCCTAGATTACCAACGTTATAAGGTTTCACTTTGGTAGCAGGATTATTAAAAGGAGTGCTAAATGCTTCTCCGTTGTATAAGTATTGAAAGTAAGAAGAAACTTTTTTCCAATTGTAAGAAACAGATCCAGTTAATTTATGATAAGGGACATATATAAGTTGTTTATAAAATAATTCGCCTTTAATTAATTGCTTGCTTTCTGAAACAGTATAGGCATAGGTTCCGTTAAGTGTGAAATTATGATTTTCTATTTTTGTTCTCCATTCTAAAAGTACTTCAGCACCATAAGCTCTTACTCTGCTTGTGTTTTCTGGAGACCAGTTATCACCACCACCTTGGGATGGTACCCAACGTAATAAATCTTTTATCGAATTGTAATACATAGTTACAGATAATGAGAATTTTTTTGTAAAAAACTCGTTGCCGATTTCTCCCTGATAAGAAGTTTCAGGTTTTAAATCAGGGTTACCACTTCCTTCCCAAAATAAATCGTTGTAAGTAGGCATTCTGAAATTCTTAGAAGCGTTTAATTTTATGCGATAAAAATCTGTAAATTGATACCTTGTTCCTAAAGAAAAAAGAAAAGGATTTCCATAATTATCTGTTAATTCCTGACGAATACTAGCTGTGTAATCCCATTTGTCAGTTACGAAATGCTGTAATAATAAACTAGCTGAACCAACTTGTCTTTTTACATTATTTATACTAGAGCCATATCCTTTATTACGATTATAATCAATGATAGAATTCAGTTTAATCTTGTCATTTACATCAAAAGCTAAATCATATTTTATAATAGAAGTTTCAACTTTTCCATAAGTATAAAAGTCGGAGGTAATACTTGGGAAATATTTATAAGATTCTCCAATATGTGCCACCCTTAATTTAGAAGTAAACCGATTAAATGTATTCTCCCATTCTAAAAGATTACGAGTGTTAAAGTCATTATATTTTGTTTTGGTAGCGTTTGGAGAAGTCAAAGAAAAATGACGTTCTGCATCATAAAACTGACTATATAATTTCAAGGAGTTTTTAGAGTCTATTTTATAACCAAATGTTGTATTCATACTCGTGTTATAGTATGCACCATTAATGTTTTTTTGATCAGTAGTTCCAGGGTATTTAAAATCATTGTCAGAACTATTTCTGGAAATATTAACTTGAATGCTGTATTTGTCGGACGAAACGTTAGCACGATAATTTGTGCTATAAGTATCATAACTGCCTCCACTGAGAAACAAATGGTTAGAAAAATCCTTTTTAAAACGTATGTCATTATTTAAGTGAATACTTCCGCCTATTGCGCCACTTCCATATAATACACTTCCTCCTCCGGCTTTTACAGCAATAGAGTTGAAATCTCTAGTTCCGATTGTATTAAAATCTGCTTGACCTAAAAATTGAGAATTGATGTTTATTCCGTTCCAAATAACTGCAGTTTGGGCGCCTGTCGTTCCTCTAAAAGAAGGTGCAGAAGTCATTCCTAGTCCATTTTCCTTAAAGTAAATAACAGTGTTATAATTTAAAAGAGATGTTAAGGATGCTTGGTTTTTATTAATAATAGAATCATTAAGTAATTGAACCGATTGTGAGTCTGAGTATTTCTTGAGGTTAGTATCTGAAACTATAACTTCTTTTAATTTTGTTATAGAATCATTTTGTGCCAAAATAAATTGGCAAGCTAAGAGTGAAAGACAGATGTATAACTTTTGTAATGTCATAATTTCTAAACTCTTTTTCCCGAGAGTTCGATATTTGTTAACAAAGGCAGGTCTCCTGGCTTACGTCTTGTTGTTTTCCTTCCCGTTTTAAAACAGTGGTTTTGTAGTTAACAACAAGCATTCCTTTCGGAACTAAGTTTACAGTTGCGGGTACAGCTCAAGATTTACGAATGTTGATTTTGATAATTTCAAACTTCAATTACTTGATTCCCTTTTAATGTGTCTAATAAATATGGCACAACCTTAATGTGGCTACAAATATAAAGTTAAAAATGCTTAAAAATCAATTTTGTTTAGACTTTAACCCAGAATGTAAATCGAAGGTTTCGTTTATAGTTTTATATTATAATTTTTATGACCTGTCCAAAATCGACTTTGTTTTGAAAAGCATCTTTTAAAGGAAGTGAATTCAAAAGACATAAAATGCTTCGAATAACTCCAGCATGTGTAATTATAATTGCCTTTGATGGTTTTTTGATAAGTATTTCGTTTTCTATAAAATGAGTTACCCTTTGATGTAAATCAATAAAAGATTCTCCGTTTGGAACTCGAATATTTACGAAATCTTCCATCCACGGATTTAAATCTTCTTGAGCAATTTCATTCCAATTTTTCATTTCCCAATCGCCAAAATTCATTTCCATCAAGCGTTTGTCTTCTTGGTAGTTTGAAATTTTGGTTTCTTTTTGGATATGTTTAGCAAGTAATGCACAACGTTTCAATGGACTAGAATATAAGATTGCATCATCAGGCAATTGCTTTGCGATGTTATCAAAAATCAAATCGTAAGGTTCAGCAATATCTACATCGGTTTGACCGTAACAAATTCCTTTTTCGCAAACAGTTTCGGTATGGCGAACTAAATAAATTTCCATATTGCTATAACACTTAAGTAAAAAATAACTTCGCAAACTTGTTGTGTGGCACCTAGACAATCTCCTGTATAACCATCAATCCATTTTTGGAAATAACGAGCTAAGAAATAACGAGCAAGAAAGACTGGGAGTATGACCAACAGTATTTGGTACTGAAAATAAGAAAGAACTAAAAGAGGTAATAAACCAAAAAAGAAAGAGCCTACAACTTCTTTCCAGCTAAAACTTTTTGCAATAGGTTTACTTTTGCTTGAAGCATCTTCACGAGAATATTCATGAGTAAATACAATGCTTATAGCCGCCAAACGACTAATAGAATGTCCTGCAATAAACAATAATAAAATAGTGAATGTTGATTTCTGGTTTGTAATTGTTTCTGTTGTTACTAGTTCTGAAAGTAATTGAAATTTCAATAAAAATAATAATACAACGCCAATAGCTCCATACGCTCCAATGGCACTATCTTTCATGATAAGTAAGATTTTTTCTTTGGTCCAACCGCCACCAAAACCGTCACAAACATCCGCAAAACCATCCTCATGAAATGCTCCTGTAGTCAAGATTCCAGCAATCATTCCTATAATTACTGCAGCAGATAATGATACTAAAAATGAAGCTCCATAAAAAGCCAGAAAAGAAATCCCTCCAACAATCCAACCTATCAAAGGGAAATAACGACTTGCTTTATTAAGATAATCAGGATTATGGTCGATGTTTTTAGGACAAGGAATCCTTGTGTAAAACATTAATGCAGTAAAAAATATATGGAGTTGTTTTTTCATTTAATGATTTTGTTTATTTGGCTAAAGCCAATATTATTAACCTATTATTAACGAACATCTAAAGATGTTGGCAATTCAATATTTAGATTGTCTATAAAATTTGTTTTTATGTATTGATGCTTTTGTTAGGTTACTTTGGAGTATATTTATTAAAATCATGCTGCTATTAAGTATTTGGCTAAAGCCAATTTGTTTGTCATTTAATAAAACAACATCTAAAGATGTTGGCAATTCAATTTCTAAGATTGTTATTTTATTTTATTGACAATCTTAGAAATTGAATTGCCTCCAGATTTATCTGGAGGATACGAAATTTGTTATGTTATTGGCTTTAGCCAAATCTTTATTTATTATTTGTTTTCTGAAATCCATACTTGAGAATAAACTCATTATATTCTTCCTGAAGTGTTTTTTTAGTATGATGTATTTCTTGATTTTTAATATAGTCTCTTACTCTATCAATAATAGATTCAGAAACAGAAACTGCAAAATACTCATCTTGCCATTCAAATTTTTCTTTAGTTAATTGGTTTTTATTAATCCAAAACGAAGACTCTCCTTTTAGTAATTGTATTGTTTTTTGGATGTTTTGGTCTACGCCTAATGAAATAAGACAGTGACAATGGTCTGAATATCCATTTATAAAATCAATATAAATTCCTTTTTCTTTTGCATTCTCTCTTATATGTTGCCAGACTTTTTGACGCAATTCTGCAGAATCTAAATAGGGAACTCTATTTTTAGTACTCCAAACTAAGTGTATATATACTTTTATGAATGGCATAATTTTTTAAACTCTTATTTATTACTAATCCCAGCATTCTCAAAAGTAGCCATTTCGTTAAGAAAAGCCACTGCCGATTGTAATATTGGTAAAGCAATTGCACAACCAGTTCCTTCGCCTAAGCGTAAATCAAGTTGTAAAACCGATTTGGCCTCAAGGTAATCTAATAATTTTTGATGTCCTTGTTCAGCCGAAGAATGACAGAAAATTGCATTCTTTTTAATGTCAGGATTTATTTTAAAGGCAATTAAAAAAGCTACAGTACAAATAAAACCATCTACAAGAGTGAGCATATTGTTTTTATAAGCGGCTAACATCCCGCCAGCCATCTGCATGATTTCAAAACCACCAAAATAAGCTAGTTGCTCTTTTAATTCGGCTTGACCAGAATAATTTTCGATAGCTTTTTTTAAGATTTCCTGTTTCTCATTTAGTTTAGCATCATCAACTCCAGTTCCTTTTCCCACACATTCCTTAATAGAGAAACCAGTTAAAACACTCATCAAGACAGAAGCTGTAGAGGTATTCCCAATACCCATTTCGCCAAACCCAATACAATTACTTCCTGTTTTTGCAATAGAATCAACAATTTCGGATCCTTTTAAGAAGCATAATTGTAGTTCAGTTTCGCTCATTGCGGGAACATGTAGAAAGGACTGAGTTCCTTTAGCAATTTTAGCATTAATTAAATTGGCATTGGTAGGGAAATCATAATTTACACCAGCATCTACGATAGAAAGTTCAATATTGTTTTGTTTACAAAACACATTAATTGCTGCTCCACCTTCAAGAAAATTACCGACCATTTGTCGGGTAACGTCTTGCGGATACGCGCTTACACCATGATTGGCAATTCCGTGATCTGCGGCAAAAACAACGATATTAGGTTTTATAATCTCAGGATTCAAAGTCTGAAAAACAGTCCCGATTTGGAATGCTAATTTTTCTAAAATACCCAAAGAACCAAGAGGTTTCGTTTTTGAGTCAATTTTATGTTGTAGTGATTCTTTGAAAGAAGCAGTAATTTCAATTTTCGATTGATTTTCTAAATCTAATTTCGGAGCAAAACTCTCATTTATAGTTTTAATTTCGATGCAATCAAAAGTTTCTGATTTCTGTTTCCAGTTCAATTGTTGCAACATCGGTTGATTGTCATAGTTCGTTGCGGGTTTTCCAATGCAAAAATAGCCTAGTGGCTCTATGTTTTCGGGTAAGTCAATTATTTTCTTGAACTGATAATAGTTTAATATAGAAACCCAACCCATGCCGTAACCTTGTTCCGTAAGTGATAACCATATATTTTGTGCAGCACAAACGGAGCTAAATTTTACAGCTTCATTACTACCAACAGTTCCTATAGTAAAGTTGTTCAGTACCGAGCGATCATAAGCAATAATCATCCCAATCGGAGCTTCCTCAATGGCCTCTAGTTTTAAGGATTTATAATGTTCTTTCTGATGCTCATCATCAGTTAATGATTCTGCTTTTTTATTATAATCCAAAAATAAATCTTTGATAGCTTTTTTAACCCCATCAGATTTTATGATGTAGTATTTAGTTGCATCAGTCAAACCTACCGAAGGCGCCCAATGTCCTGCCTGCAACGCTTTTTGGATAACCTCGTCAGGAACTTCATCATTTGTAAAATGGCGTGTATCGCGGCGTGATTTTAAAATATCATCTAAATAACTCATGTTTTTTCTTTTTAAGGTTCAAAGGCGCAAAGGTTCAGAGGGACAAAGCCAAATTATCCTTTTATTTTTACCGGAATTCCAGAAACCATTAATACAACAGTATCGGCATTTTTGGCAAGAAACTGATTCATCCAGCCTTGTAATTCCGTAAATTTTCTTCCTACATGTGTATCAGCATGAAGTCCCATTCCGATTTCGTTAGTTACAATTATCAAGGTTGCATCTGGCTGATTGGCTATTTTCAAAAATTCAGCTTTAGCTTCGTCAAGAGATAATGTAACATCGTTTTTAGTGTCAACAAAAAAGTTCGTTAACCAAAGCGTTACACAATCAATCAAAGCCACTTTACCCGAAAAATCAATTTCGCTCAAGTGTTTTTCTTTTTCAATATTTGTCCAGCGTTCGTCTCGTTCTTGTTGGTGTCTGTCAATTCTATTCTGGAAATCTTCATCCCATTTTCGAGCCGTCGCCACATAAATTGGCGTATTCGTAAGTTCTAAAGCCAGTTCTTGAGCATAACCACTTTTCCCCGAACGTTCCCCACCAGTAATCAAGTAAATCATTTTTATAATTGTTAATTATGAATTGTAAGTTTAAGAAGGACGTTCCCTTCGGTCGGGCTTCCCGATAGCTATCGGGATGCTATATCTTTTATTTTTTAAAGAAAAAAATAAAAGGATGCCGCTACTATTCCTAACGGAACCATTTAATTATTAGTTGTTAATTATTTATAGGGGCAATGTCTACATTTATTTCCGCAACAGCTTCCCCTTTTTAGGTGAAACCATTCCTTAAAAACATAATTTCCATTTTCCAGATAATAATCGATTCCTTCAATTAGCGTATTGTTTTTAGGTAAAACTGAAGCTTTATTATCAATCGCAATTTCGGGAGTAATTGTATTTACAAAATCATCTATTTTTACAGCACAAGCATTTTTAAAACAATTCGGGCAAAGACAATCTACAACTTCCGAAGGTACAAAAATAGGAGGGAAGTCGTTGCACCAACATTTGTTTCCATCGGGAGAATCTCCACAATTAAATGCAGTTCCGCAGCTAGAGCAATTTTTCACTTTAAGACCATTCATACAGCAAAGATACTATTTGTTCAATTTTTTACGTTTAAAAGTAAACAAGAAATTTGGAAATAGCGCTACCTTTGCTACTGTCTACAACCTTTATAAAACAAATAGTAACTACATATGAAGTCATCATTACATAAAGTCGTTTTTCTTTTCTCTTTTTTAGTAGTAATAGGATGCAAGAAAAATGAAAGTACGCCAGAAACAAAAACTGAAATAGGACAAAACAGTATCGAATATGCCTCGGGACTTTCTATTAATAAATTCACAGGTTATTCAGTTGTAAAAGTTTCAAATCCATGGCCAGATGCTGGAAAAGCTTATACTTATGTATTAAAAGAAAAAGACGGAGTTGTACCAGATAGCTTAAAAACTTATACAACTATTCAGGTTCCTTTACAGACAATTGTAGTAACATCAACAACTAATATTCCGTTTTTAGAAATGCTTGATGTCGAAAATAATTTGGTAGGTTTTCCACATACCGATTATGTTTCTTCGGAGAAAACCAGAAAATTAATAGATAAAGGTTCTGTTAAGAATGTAGGTCAAAATGAAAAATTAAATATCGAACAACTTATAGAATTAGCACCAAATTTAATTGTCACTTTTGGGGTAGATAACAACAACCCAATGTTAGATAATTTACAAAAAAGCGGTTTAAAAGTGCTTATTCAAGCCGATTGGATGGAACAATCACCACTAGGAAAAGCGGAATGGATTAAACTTTACGGAGCATTATTTGGAAAAGAAGCGCAAGCCAAAGAACTTTTTGATAAAATTGTAACTAGTTATAATGAGGCTAAAAAATTAGTGTCTTCAAAGAAAGCAACTTCAACAGTTTTATATGGTTCGATGTATATGGATCAATGGTATGTTGCTAAAGGAAATAGTTGGGTTGCCCAATTTATGGCCGATGCCAAAGCCGATTATTTATGGGTAAATCTAGAAGGAACAGGAAGTCAGGGCTTATCTTTTGAAAAAATATTAGATAAAGCCAAAACAGCTTCGGTTTGGATTGCGACAGGTTCTTTTAAATCATTATCAGAATTAGAAAAAAGTAATCCACATTACAGCCAGTTCGATGCTTTTAAAACGAAAAATGTATATACTTTCGAGAGTAAATTTGGAGCAACTGGAGGAACGGTTTATTATGAATTGGCACCAAGCCGTCCAGATTTAGTTCTTAAAGATTACATTAAGATATTTCATCCTGAGTTATTGCCAAGTTATGAATTTGCGTTTGCGTCTAAATTAAACTAACTTCCATTGGCGAATCAAAAGCGAAATACAATCTTGTTCTTTATACTCGGTTTAGCACTTTTGTTACTATTCTTTCTAGATATTAGTTTTGGGTCAATTACAATCCCGTTCAAAGAAGTTTATACCAGTTTAACAGGAGGGGAAGCAAGTAAATCAACATGGGAATATATCATAATTAATTACCGTTTGCCCAAAGCTATAACGGCAGTATTGGTAGGTGTAGGATTAGCGATAAGCGGTTTATTAATGCAAACATTATTTAGGAATCCATTGGCTGGTCCAGATGTCTTAGGATTAAGTTCGGGAGCAATATTAGCAGTAGCTATTGTAATTTTAGGAGCGGGTTTATTACCTTCATTTTTAAATACAATTTTGCTATCAAGCTACGGAATCGTATTCGCATCGACATTAGGAAGTATTTCTGTTTTATTTCTGGTCTTATTAGTATCGCAACGATTACGAAATACTATGGCTATTTTAATCGTAGGACTTATGTTTGGTAGTTTTACCAGTGCCATTGTTGGAGTTTTAACCTATTTTAGTTCGGCAGAACAATTACAGAAATTCACTTTTTGGTCATTAGGAAGTCTGGGGAATCTCTCTTGGTCTTCGATTATTGTTTTAGCAGTTAGTGTTAGTATTGGCTTGCTTTTAAGTGCTTTTAGTATTAAGCCATTAAATGCATTGCTTCTAGGAGAGAATTATGCCAAAAGCATGGGGCTTAATTTCAAGAGAACAAGGCTCATCATCATTTTGGCAACAAGTATTTTAGCCGGAAGTGTTACCGCTTTTGCAGGGCCAATAGCTTTTATCGGGCTAGCTGTTCCTCATATTGCCAAGCTTACATTCAGAACTAGTAATCATGCCGTTTTATATTGGAGTACTCTTTTTTATGGCGGAATAATTATGTTGTTTTGCGACATCGCATCACAATTACCAGGATTAGAAACCACATTGCCTATTAATGCAATAACATCAATAATTGGAGCACCAGTAGTAATTTGGCTATTAGTTCGAAAAAGAAATTTTGAGTAAATGTTTTTGTCACTGATTATAGTCTTAAATAGATTACAATTTGTGACTAGAATGAATTTTAAAACTTAGAACCTTAGTTACTTTGCATCTTAGTACCTTAAAGAAAATGGAAACTATCTTATCAACTTCGAACTTAAGTATTGGCTACAAGTCCAAGAAAGCAACTATAACTATTGCTCAAAACTTAAACCTGAACTTAGAACCAGGCAAACTTATAGCTTTAATTGGTGCTAACGGAATTGGGAAATCGACTTTGTTGCGTACAATAACAGGAATTCAACATCCGCTGTCAGGAACAGTTTTATTAAATGATAAAAATGTATTCGAATATAAACCACTAAATTTAGCTCAAAACTTAAGTATTGTTTTAACTGAAAAATTACCGTCAAGTAATTTATCCGTTTTTGAATTGGTAGCTTTAGGACGTCAGCCTTATACTAACTGGATTGGAACTTTAAGTAGATACGATATCAAAAAAGTAAATGAGGCATTGGAACTCACTCAAATAAGCCATTTATCGCATAAAAAACATTACGAAATAAGTGATGGACAATTGCAAAAAGTGTTAATTGCAAGAGCTTTGGCACAAGATACGCCACTTATTATTCTTGATGAGCCTACAACACATCTTGATTTATTACACAAAGTAGCTTTGTTTAAATTGCTCAAGAAGCTAACAAATGAAACAGGAAAATGCATCCTGTTTTCTACACATGATATTGATTTGGCAATTCAATTAAGTGATGAAATGATTATTATGACACCTGAAACAGTTATACAGGACGAGCCTTGCAACTTAATTGCGACAGGTAGTTTTGCAACTTTGTTTAAAGATGATCATATTACTTTTGATGCCGAAAAAGGAAAGTTTGTAATTACTTAAAAACTTAGATTTGTCTGATTGGATAAATGACCGTTTAAAGCTTTAATCCAATCTGTCTCTTAGCTTCACCAACAACAAAAGCAACCGAATTTGCGATATTAAAGCTTCTGATTAAAGATGACATCGGAATCGTAAGATGATTTTCGAACTGTTCTAAAACTTCCTTACTCAATCCTACACTTTCTTTACCAAAAACCAACCAATCTCCATCTTGGAAATCAGTTTCAAGATATGATTTTTCGGCATGAGAACTCATAAGGAATACGCGTGATAAATCTGGAATTTGAGCTTTCCATTCGGCCACATTTTGATATTCGGTTACATCAAGATGAACCCAATAATCGAGTCCGGAACGCTTTAGGTTTTTATCATTTATAACAAAACCAAATGGATGCACTAAATGCAATCGGCTTTGGGTACCAACGCACAATCGGCCAATATTTCCAGTATTATTAGGTATTTCGGGTTCTACGAGAACTATATTTAACATTGTCGTTAATTTGTTTATTCGGTTAATTGTTAATTTGAAAATTATCTAATTATTTAATTATCAGATTGATATATTATCTAATTTAAAATTGGGTACTTCAAGAACTTCCCCAGCTTTTAAGCCTTGCAAATATACATTTCCTATACGAACACGTACCAATCTTAAAGTAGGAAAACCAACGGCAGCAGTCATTTTTCGCACTTGGCGAAATTTACCTTCATTTACCGTTATCGAAGCCCATGAAGTGGGACCATGTCGTTCGTCTCGAATTTTTTTTGCTCTAGGACCAAAATCAGGAATTTCGGTAACGATAAAAGCAGAGCAAGGTTTGGTTTTATACTTTCCACCATCAAAACCTATTTCTACCCCTTTTTGTAATTCTTCAATTGCTTCAGGAGTAATAATTCCATCAACTTGAACGTAGTATTCCTTATCGACTTTTTTACTTCTTATTTGTTCACTTACTTTTCCATCAGTGGTAAGCAATAGCAAACCTTCTGAATCTTCATCAAGTCTGCCAATAGCCATTGTGCCTTCAGGGAAATTATATAATTCACCTAATAGTTTTTTCTTTCTTTTTAGCTCATATATAAACTGACTTAAATAACCGTATGGCTTAGAAAGAATAAAATGTTGATGTGGCATGCTAGAATTTTTGTGCAAAGATAGGTTTGTTTCACAAGAAATCCCATTTATCCTTAATCTGACTTATTGTTTTGATTTTATTCAGCGACAAATAAACAGCCCGAATTACTGTAATAGCAAATAAGCTAATCAAAGGAAGATTGAAGTTGTTAAAAAATCATGGAAATAGTTGCCAGTTATTATATATGCCGAAGCGATACAAAGTTTTAATACAATAAAGTCAGCATTAGACAACTAGTTTTGATTTTAAAAAAGCCCATGATGTGTAATTCTCATGATTAGAAAATTAGTAATAAAAATAAAATTCTTGTGAGTAAATCTAAAGAATTTCTAATTTAATGGATACAAAATTGCTCGGTTTTATTAAGAGATTAGAACGTGTATTTTTGCTAGAAAAGCCTTACTATTACTGGGATTGTTGAGGTTTTATAGTTTAAATTAATAAATGAAAAAAGTGCTGATTATTTGTTTAATTGATTTAAATCTTTAATATTTATTATATAAATAATAGATATTATGATGTTTTTTGTTGAATGTTTAATAAATTTATAAACACTAACTTTAAGGTTTTATAATATTGGCTTAACTTTAAAGACTATAAATTTGAACTCTAAAAACTCTATTTTTTAATCGTATGAAAAACATTTACTCTTTACGCCATTTAATGGCTTTTTTTAGTTTTTTTTATTGCTTTTCGGTGAATCTCTTTGCCCAGACAGCACCACCGGCCCAAGCATTGCCTTATTCCCAATTATTTGATCCATTTCCATCGACAGTAGTAGAATATCCAGCTGGATTTCAAGGATGGTTGGTTGCTACGACTACTGGAAAGACATTTAATACAAATGGTATTTTAATTAGTGATAAAGCATTAACTGCTGGGGGTTCAGCAAGTAGTGCTAGTGGAAATATATATAATTTTGAGAATAAAATAGGTTTTCTTAATACAGGATCTGCTGATTTTGCTATTGGATTTGCCTTTATTACTACTGGCCAAAAAGCGATTAAGGTCAAATATGATATAATGACTATTCGTAATCCTTATGGTACAGGTACAGGTACTACTCTACCAAGCCGTATAAATGAAATGGTTTTGCAATACCGAGTTGGGACTACTGGGGTTTTTACATCTTTATTACCAACAGCTTATAGAAATAATACCGTTGGACAAATTGACAAAGGTGTTGTAATTCCTCAAAATTTGAAAAGCATAGAAGTAATATTACCTGAAGAGTGTAATGATAAAAGTATAGTGCAGATTAGGTGGATTTCTAGAGAGGACTCAGGCTCAGGAACTCGTCCTTCGTTTGCAATTTCAAATATTAATATTCAACAAGATCTATTTCCTCCAGTAAATAGTGTTGATTATCCAAAAATAGATAATATTTTATCAGACGAGTTTGATTTTCATAATAAAATTGATGAGGTAGGTAAAACATATTATGTATTAGTAGCAGCTACTGATGCAGCGCCTACACCAGCACAAATAAAAGGAGGCTTGAACGCAAGTGGAACAGTAGCATTACAATATGGTGTATTGGATATTGCAGATGTAGCATTGGTTTATTCAAAAACCATTGTAGGTTTAGCACTAAATACAGCATATAGTGTTTACTCTATTTCTGAAGATCCATACGGTAACATACAAGCAACAGCGAATAAAATCGATGTTACTACTTCAGCTGTTGTGTCGCCAAAAATAACTACAACGATTACAACTATTGATTTGGGTACCGAAGAAGAAAATTTTAGTTCATCAGCTTTAGATTATCAAATTGAAGGGGCCAATCTTATTAATCCTGTAACAGTTACAGCAACAGCTAATTTTGCAGTATCTAAGGATAATATTACTTTCGGACCTTCTGTTGTATATGATTTAGGAGCTTTTGCTTCAAACGCGACTCCAACAGTTTATGTACGTTTTACACCAAATGCACTTGGTAGTTTTACAGGACAAATTACTCATCAATCAACCAATGCAGCTACTAAAATAGTGACTGTATCAGGTTTTGGAATTAATCCATACGTTCAGAATTTTAATGATGCCAATATATTTACTAATAGCGGTTGGACATCTTATAGTGTAGCTGGTGTTGCTAATCAATGGAAAAGTACAACTACAAATGCTAATTCAGCTCCCGGAGCAGTGGTAATGAATGGATTTTCAGATGGTGGAGTAAGTGAAGATTGGTTGATTTCACCAAAATTACGCTTAAATAGCTTTAATAATTATCCATTATTATCATTTTATTCTCGTAAATATTTTGCCGGACCAAGTTTAAAATTAATGGTTTCTACAAATTACGATGGAAAAAGTAGCCCTGATACTGCTAGTTGGACAGAAATAGATGGTAACTTTCCTGTAACAACGGGAACTTATGTTCAATCACAATACATTAATTTAGGAGCATACATAACGGATCATACTTATGTAGCTTGGGTTTACGAAACGTTATCAGGAGGTAGTGGTAATGCATCAGAGTGGACGATTGATGATGTAGCTATAACAAATGAGCTAGGATTCGTAGATTCAAATCCTAATTTAGATTTTGGAGATGTGAGTCCAAATGCAGTTTCTACTAGTAAGTCTTTTATTTTTAAAGCTGGTGGTTACGGTGATGTTACTATCGCTGCTCCATTAGATTATCAATTATCTCTTAATGATTCTAACTTTTTATCAAGTGTTACTGTAAGCGAAGCTGATGCATTGCTTGGGAAAACAATTTATGCAAGATTTACACCTTCTACAAAAGAATTGTCTATAACAGGTACATTGACATTAACAGGAACTTCATTGAATAAAAATATTGGTACATTAAAAGGTTCTTCTTTGCCTAAAGCAGATACATTTGATGTTGTAACATATAATCTTGAATTTTTTGGGACAGATATAAAAGATAAAAGTGGCAAAGAATTCGGGCCTACAGATAATGCATTACAAATAGCTAATGTTGCAAAAGCAATGATTAAGTTAGATGCCGATGTTTATGCTGTACAAGAAGTGTCTGATGATAAAGCAATGGAAGAATTAATTAAACAAATTAGTGTTGGTGGTAAAACATTTGATAAAGTTACTTCACCTAGTTGGTCTTATTCATTTAATGAAGCTGATCCAAATTTTCCTGCACAAAAATTAGTTGTGATTTATAATACTCAAATAGCAACGGTTACAAGTCAACGTGTAATGTTTAAGGAATTTTATGATGACCTTCGTGCTGGAACAGAAACTTTAGTAAATTACCCAGGTACCAATGCTAATTTTTTCTCGTCAGGACGTTTGCCGTATATGGTACAAATAAAAACAGATATTGGAGGAGTAAAAAGATTAATTAATTTGGTTAATCTCCATGCACGTGCCAATAGCGGAAGTGATATCAGTAAATACAACATGCGTAAATATGATGCACAAGTATTAAAAGACAGTTTAGATCGTTATTATGCAAATTCTGATTTAATCATTTTGGGAGATTATAATGATGACGTAAAAGCATCTGTTGTAACACCAAATCCTTCTTCATATAAAATGTTTGTAGATGATGTCGCAAATTATAATGCACTTACTTTAGATATTAGTAAAGCAGGAGCTTTTAGTTTCTTGAGTTCAGGTGGATTTTTGGATCATATTATGATATCAAATGAATTAAATAGTGAATATATCCCTAATTCGATTGCAGTATATGATCCTCGTTCGGATATAAATAATTATGTAAATACAACATCGGATCACGGGCCAGTAATTGCTCGTTTCGAATTAAAAAAATCTACATTAGGGACAATTGATTTTGAAACTAAGAATGGTTTTGCAGTAAAAACATATCCTAATCCAGCGACAGATATCGTGAATGTTCTTGTAAAAACGAATGATGACAAGAAATTAAAGTTAAGACTTTATGATATTACAGGGCGTATGATAGGAAAGCCAGTTGATGTAAATGGAGGGACAGAAAATAGCACTTCGGTAATCCAGATAAGTGATTTAAAATCGGGAATTTATATTTACACTTTATCAGAAAACAATAAAGTTGTTTTTAAAGATAAGATTATAAAAAAATAAAAGACAGTAAGCTTATAAATTAAAAATAAAGCTAGATTCTAATCATTAGAGTCTAGCTTTATTTATGTAATATAATTTTGTGTGTAATTGTTATTATAACAAAAGAGAGAATTAAAACCCAAAATTAACCCCAAAATTCAGACCCCACTGAAATTGGTTAAACGATTGGGTTTTTAGTGGATTGACATAATAATTTAGACCAGGTTCAACAAACAAACGAGTCTGCTTAAGCACTTCATATTGTAAAGTACTGCTTAATTTAGATCCATAGACGAAATTGTTGACATCTAGATTCTCACCAATTGAATTGCCATCTAAGAAAATTTCATTGGAGATTAATTTCCCTACGAAGCCACCCGTGTTAAGCATTATAGCTGTTTTTTTTGTACTTAAAATAGCATAAGAAACTTCTAAGGGCATTTCTAGATATTGTAATTGTTGACTAATATTACCAGTTAGGTTACTTGTACCACTGCTTTGAATTTTTTGATTACTGTTGTCAGAGGAAAAAACATAATCCCTATTTGTCGAAATGTATTCTACATTTGGACTTGAAATAAAAAAGTCATTGGTAATTCCAGTATTTAATGTGTTTTGTTGTTTGTTGTAATAAGATACGTTAGCTACTGATTGCCCTAGTTCATTGATTTTTAAACCAGAACTTACTGCCCATTTTTTGTTGAGTTTGTAATTTGTTTTTACACCGTATCCAGTATTTTGTTTTGATTCGATAGGATTGCCTAATGTCTTTTTATTACCTGAACTTTGAGAGTTTACAATACCTGCATAAAGCCCCACTGACCATTTTTCTTTTAAAAGATCTTTTTCAGTTTTCGGTTCGTCCTTGTCTTCTTTATTATTTAGTCTGTTTTCTAATTGTTGTAATTCAAGTGCAATTTGTGCTTTATTCAAAGAATCGTTAAAAGATGTAAGATTCTTTTCAGAGATACTATTTAGAGCTATTTCCTTTTTTTGATCTGATTTTAAATTACTATTAATTTCAGTTGTGTTTTGTTTGTATAGAGAATTATTGACATCATTTTGTGATGTAGATTGAATATTACTATTTAAAGCAATTTCTCTGCTTTTATCACTATTTAAATCGTTGCCAATTTTGGTGTTATTTTGTTTTATTAAAGATGTATTTACATCATCCTTAACTGATTTTTCAGAGTTGTTATTACTGTTTAAAGCAATTCTTTCGCTTTTAATTTTATTTAGAGTATTGCCAATTTTAATACTGTTTTGCCTTGATGAGGTAGTTTTATTGCTGTTTTCTGATGATGATTTGGCTAAAGAAATAGTTTCATGATTTAATTTTAATGGAGACTTTTCTTTTTTATTGGTTGAAGTTGTTACTGTTTTAGGCGATTGTTGACTGTTGTTTGACTTTTTATTAGTTGTTGAATTGTCTGATTCAGCAATAGTTATTGTAGTCGCACTGTCTAAAGGAGTATTATTAATAGTAGATGGAGTTGTATTTGATTTTGAGTTGTTTTCTTGATTATCTAGAACAACATTATTGCTCTTAATTAAAGTATCATCTTCATTTGAGTTAAAATATAGACCAGACGTGATGGCTAAACCTATTAAAAGACTAGCAGCTAACGACCACCAAATGGCTGTTGCTTTTTTCTTTTTAGGTTCGTCTAGTTTTTCTTCAATCATAGTCCATAATTCTGGTGGAGGTACACTAGAAAAATTTTCTATTGAAGAAAAAACATCTTCTATTTTTTTCTTTTTCATGCTATTTTAAAATTTAATACGGCCAAAATTTTTGTTTGTAATATTTTTTTCGCCCTATTTAAGTTTGATTTAGAAGTCCCTTCAGTGATTTGGAGCATTTCGGCAATCTCTTTGTGTTTCATTTTTTCAAATACAAATAGATTAAAAACCATCCGATATTGGTCGGGTAAATCCTGGATATATTCGATTAGTTTTTCTTGTGTTATCGGAATAGATTCTAGTTCTTCCTCTTCGATAATTTCTGTTTCTGAATCAAAAACATCCAAAAAAAGATAATCTCTTTTTCTCTTTTTTAGAGTTTCTATGAGTTTATTAATGAAAATTCGTTTCATCCATCCCTCAAAACTACCTTCAAATTTATATTGCTTTATTTTTTGAAAAACGATTATAAAAGCTTCTTGAAAGACATCTTTTGCATCATCTTCATTTTTCATATATTTTAGACAAATTCCATACAATACAGGAGAGAACAATTGATAAATTCTCAATTGCCCTCCTCTGTCATTGTCCATGCACTTTTTTATAAGTAAGTCTAAATTGTCTTCCAAAAAATAATTTTAAAGTAAATTAGATTGCAATAGGTGTTTGGATATTGATATTCTACCTTTTATAAGTAGAAATGTATCCGTTAGGGAAATTGTTTGCAATAATTAGATTTTTAGAATCTAATTTATTGATTACATAAGTCATTCCTTCAAATGTGATTAAGTCATGCTCTAGATTATCAAATACGCTAATTCCTTTAGTAATAAGATATTTGCTATTTCTTATTTCGACATTGTTTTTATATGTAATTACTTTTCCCTCAGGTGTAAAAACTAGTTTTTTAGTGCTTCCAATACTCTTTGGAGTTGAGGTGTAGCTACTGTTTTGACTACCTGTAGATTTTTGCCAAGTCCAACTTCCATGAAGTTTAGTCATTTTATTAGACTTGAAAATTACATTTGCAGAATAAGTTGAAACAGAAATAATAACTAGAAGAGCTAAGATTGTTTTTTTCATTTTAAGAAATTAATAAATTTGTGTTAATTATTTAACCTACAAAGTTAAGTTAGTTTCTTAAAACTGCAATTTTATCTTTGATTGCTTTTTTGAATGTAATTATTTCAGGGCTTTGATCCGATGTGTTGTTGTTGTCTATTAGTACTTTAGTTACTTTGTTTCCTTGGTTTAATTCAAAATAGATTCCTCCTTGATTGTCAGAATCTGGATTTCCATACGTCTTATTTCCACCATCTAAGTTCAAAATTTCTGTAGGAATTAGTTTTAAAAAGTCAGAATAGTCTCCTTTTTTGGTTAATGATTGATAGTTGTATTTACTAAAATCATATTGACCAACAACTACGTTTAAATATTGAACAACATTTAAATTGTTGATATTATAAAATAATTGGCAATCAGCTCCATTACATTGACTGCTGTAACTTCCTAAAACTACAAAGTTTTTATTTTCACTTACTTTGTTTAAGTAAATAGGTTTGTCTGTTTTTGGAATTAAAACAAAATCGTAAGGGTTTGTTGCAGGAGTAGTAACTGGATCATTGTTAAGTGGTTCTTTTTCATAGAATTGTACTATTATTTCACAAGAGTTCTCTACAATAGAACTAATTTTTATTTCATAACCACCAGTTGGCTTTGGGCCAGAAAAAACACCAATTAAGTAATTTTTGGTAAAATCGATATTAGGATTTACTGCTTTAGGGCAAGGGTTCGTGTTTTTGGTAAAAAAAGAATCCATTTTTTCTTGCGTTTTTATTGCTACAGCCATAGGAGTAGCCGGCATGTCTTTTATGGTATAGTTGCATTCTAAAGGAAAACCAGAAAAAGCAACATTACTAAAATCACCACAGCTTTGATAATCATTGTCTGAGTTCATTGAGCAAGAACTGATTCCAAAGGCAACAAATAGGACAAAAATAATTTTCTTCATTTTTTAATGTTTTAAAAGATTATACCTTATAAGATGATGTAAAGTCAAAAAGGTTGCGTCAAGAAAAATTTTTTTTTGAAAAAAAATATTTGCGTTTAAGAAGGTTGTAGAAAGGGAGTATTCTTAAACTCAAAAAAATAATCTCTTCTTTGAAACTAGCTATTATTACGTACTTTTACTCTTTAAAAAATCTCCTTATGTTGAATCTATTTTCTTTCCTATTAGTTTTTATTATTGCTTTAATTATTGGGGTTTTTATAGGTAAACTTATTTTTTCTGCACGATTTCAATCAGAGAAGGTAAGTTTAAACGAAAAATTAATTGCGCTAACGAATCAGTTTCAACAGCAAAGAGAGCATTTTCAGTCAGAAAAAAATAATTTCGAGAAATTACTTCAAGCATCAAATTCTGATAAAGAAATTATTCGAACTGAAAAAGATAGTCTTGCAATTCAGCTTTCGAAAAAAGAAGTCGATTTTGAAAATTTATGGGAACGCCATAAAGAACAAAAAAATGAAGTAGAACAACTTCAGGAAAAATTCACCAAAGAGTTTGAAAATCTTGCAAATAAAATACTCGAAGAAAAATCGACAAAATTCACTGCACAGAATAATGAAAATATGAAAAATATCTTGTTGCCTTTGCAAGATAAAATATTAGGATTTGAAAAGAAAGTAGAAGATACGCATAAAGAAAGTATTGATTATCATGCGGCTTTACGTCAGCAAATAATTGGATTAAGTGAGATGAATGCTCAAATGAGTAAAGAGACACTTAATTTGACCAAAGCCTTAAAAGGAGATAGTAAAATGCAAGGGAATTGGGGGGAATTAGTTTTGGAACGAGTTCTCGAAAAATCTGGTTTAGAGAAAGGAAGAGAGTACGAAGTACAACAAAGTTTTACTAATGAGGCTGGTCTTCGTGTTCTGCCAGATGTCGTAATTCATTTACCAGATGGTAAAAAAATGATTGTAGATTCTAAAGTTTCTTTGACAGCATATGAAAAATGGATTAACGAAGAGAGTGATAGTTTAAAAGCAGCTTATTTAAAGGAGCATGTAAATTCTATAAAACGTCATGTTGAGCAACTTGGAAATAAAAACTACCATGATTTGTATCAAATAGAAAGTCCCGATTTTGTATTACTTTTTATACCAATAGAACCCGCTTTTGCAATCGCATTAAATGAAGAAGCTACCTTATATAATAGAGCATTTGAAAAAAATATTGTAATTGTCACACCAACTACATTATTAGCGACTTTACGAACTATTGACAGTATGTGGGCAAATCAGAAACAACAAGAAAATGCTTTTGAGATAGCTAGACAAGCCGGAGCGTTATATGATAAATTTGAAGGGTTTATAGCCGATTTAATTAAAATTGGAAATAAAATAAATGATTCAAAAACCGAATATGAAAACGCGATGAGTAAACTAGTCGAAGGACGAGGAAATTTAATTACAAGCGTAGAAAAGTTAAAGAAAATGGGAGCAAAGGCGAAAAAATCCCTTCCTGAGAATATCTTAACAAGAGCAAATAACAGCGAAAACTAAATTAATATTGGGATGAAACGAATTCTGGGAATTGTCATTGGTATTGTAGCGCTTGCTTTAATTGGGTATTTTGCTTTTATTTATTATGTACCTTATAGTACAGGAATACGTTCGGGCGAATTAATAAGACTGAGCCATAAAGGAGTTGTAATGAAGACATGGGAGGGAGAATTGAGTCAGGGAATTTCGGGAGCACAAATATTCTCTTTCTCCGTTTTAGATAGTGATAAAAAAGTGATAGAAGACTTAAAAGTGCTTCAAGGCAGTTATGTGCGATTAAATTATATAGAAAAATATAAAACATTTCCTTGGTGGGGAGACACGCGCTATTTTGTAATAGCAGTAGAAAAGGAAGACTCTCCATTTAATGTAAAATAATATAGAATATGGATACAAATACAAATTTTAAAACAGTAGCCTGCTCAAGAATAAGCATTTCAGAATTGATGCTTCCATCACATACTAATTTTAGTGGAAAAATACATGGAGGTTACATATTATCATTGTTAGATCAGATTGCTTTTGCTTGTGCATCTAAGTTCTCTGGTAATTATTGCGTAACAGCTTCGGTAGATACAGTCAATTTCTTAAAGCCTATTGAGGTAGGAGAATTAGTAACTATGAAGGCCTCAGTTAATTATGTAGGTAAAAGCTCGATGATTGTGGGTATTCGTGTTGAAGCTGAAAATATTCAAACAGGAGCTATAAAACATTGTAATTCTTCTTACTTTACAATGGTTGCCAAAGATAAAGATGGAAAGAGTGTTCTTGTTCCAGGACTTATTTTATCAAATCTTGAAGAAGTAAGACGTTTTTGTAAAGCTCTGAAACATATAGAGGTCAAAAAAGAAGTCGAAAATCATGCCGAGGAATATAATTATAGTTCTATTGAAACATTGGCAAGTTTAAGCAAATACAATGTTTTATTAGAGCTAAATTAAAATAGATTTTTGTGTAAGTTTTAGCTTTGTTTTAAGAACCAAAGTAGATTAAAATTCGTAACTTTAAGAAAGAGCATTTAACTATCGTTAATGACTTAATCTCTTTTCAGAATAGTTCTATTTTTGATTTATGTCTGTTGTTGGTTTACTTTTGTCAATAGGCTTTTTTCAAAAAATGTCATGCAATGTGTTTAATTTTAATTGCTGAAGATTATGAAAAAAAGTACTTTTTTAATTTTATTACTTACCGCTAATTTTATTACAGCACAAGATAGAATAAGAACTTCAATAGGTGTTATTAATTTTGAAGCTTCTGTACCTTTTTTTGAAGAGGTAAATGCAGTCAATAAAACGGTAACTATGGTTATGGAGCCAGAAACAAGTAGTTTTGTTTGTGTGGCTGTTATGAAAGATTTTCGGTTTAAAATGGATTTAATGGAAACTCATTTTAATGAAAATTATATCGAAAGTGATCGGTATCCGAAAGCCATATTTAAAGGCAAAATTGGAAAATTCGACATGAAAGATATTAGTGAAATACCAAAACAATATACCATTAAAGGGAAACTTCAAATTCATGGTAAAACAAAAGATATAGAAGTAAATGCAATCCTTAAAAAAGTGCCTGAGGGCATAGAAATCACTTCAGATTTCCCGCTTAATACCGAGGATTTTAATATTAAGATTCCATCTATGATAGAAAGTAAAGTGTCAAAAAGGGTGAATACAAGTGTGATGGGGGTTATGAAATAATTATTTGATGCAACTTATAAGTGCAGGTTCTAAATTTGAATATTTGAATTTAAAACCTGCATTTTCTATTTTTTGAGAAGAAACTCGTTGTCCCGTTAATACAATATTACTCATTTCGCCCATTATCAATTTAATTACAAAAGAAGGAACTTTAGGTAACCATAAAGAATGATTATATACTTTTGCTAGAGCTTTAGAGAAAACAGCATTAGTAGTGTTATCAGTAACAGCAGCATTAAAAGGACCATTCATATTAGTATTTGTAATTGCAAGGAGATAAATGCTACATAAGTCATCAATATGAATCCAAGGCATATATTGTTTACCAGTTCCTATAATTGAGCCAAAACTATATTTGAATAGCGGAGTTAATTTTTTCAAAAAACCATCACCCTTACCTAATACTAAACCAGTTCGTATTATAACAGTACGAATTCCTAATGATTTAATTGATTCGGTGGCAGTTTCCCATTTTTGGCAAGTTTCTCCAAGAAAATCATTTGCAGCAGGTGTTTCTTCATTGCAAATGTTCTCACTCGTAAATGCTCCATAAATTCCAACTGCCGATGCAGATATAAAAGCATCTAAGGATTTATTATTCTTATTTAAAACTGAATAAATGAGTTCAATAGGTTTTTCTCTACTATCGATAATTTCTTTTTTTCTTTTACGAGACCATTTTTTTGTAGCAATACCTTCACCAGCGAGATGAATAATATAATCTGCTTTTAAAACCGATGTTTCATCTATATAATTGTTTTCTATATCCCATTTATAATAGGTGATATTTTTGCTAGGTTTCCTTTCGTTGCGACTTAGTATAGAGACAGAATATCCGTGGTTAATTAATAACGTAGTAAGTTTTTTACCTATAAAACCAGAGCCACCAGTTAATAAAATATTTTTACTCATAATAGTTTATAATATATTTAACACCTTGTTTTGTTTAACATTACGTAAATATAATTAAACGTTGCTTATCTTTATACTCAATTAAAAAAAGTAAGTGCTATGGGAACTAAAAAAGAGATATTGACAAAAGATAAAATTGTTTCTTTATATATGAATTACGTTTTGGAACATGGACAAAATCCTAAATCGGTTTTTCATTTTGCCAAAGCAAATGATTTCGAAGAGGCTGAATTTTATACTTTTTTTGGAACATTTGAAGGATTAGAAAAAGAAATTTTTAATCTGTTTTTCGAGAACACACTTGAATTACTAGATAAAAACCCAGAGTACCAAGAGTATGATATGAAGAATAAAATGCTCAGTTTTTATTTTACTTTTTTCGAATTGCTAACTGCAAATCGTAGTTATGTTGTTCAAGCTTTGAAAAGCAATTCCAACCCAATAAAAAACTTAGTAAAATTAACTACACTTCGCGATAGTTTCAAAAAATATATCAGTTCAATTATAACCGATGATTATCGAGTTCAGCAAGAGAAGCTTCAAAATTTTCAGGAAAAAGCAATTCAGGAAACTGCGTGGATGCAACTTTTGCTTACGCTTAAATTTTGGGTAGATGATGCATCTCCAGCTTTTGAAAAAACGGATCTTTTTATTGAGAAATCTGTAAATGTATCTTTTGAATTGATGAATGTAGCGCCAATGAATCATTTACTGGATTTTGGCAAATTTATTTTTAAAGAAAAAATATATAGCAAACAATGAAAACCATCGACTATATCCCAACTTCCAAGATAGAAAGGGCGAGCAAACTTGTTCAAACAGGAGCAAAAATTGGAGTGAATTATTTAAAGTACTACGGAGAAAAAATTGTAAACCCAGAAATAACCCGCGATAAATTAAATGAAAATAATGCCGAAGATATTTATGACGGGCTCAAAAGCCTAAAAGGAAGTGCACTAAAAGTAGCACAGATGTTAAGCATGGACAAGAATTTCTTACCACAAGCCTATGTAGAAAAATTTTCTTTATCGCAATTTTCAGTTCCGCCATTATCTGCACCATTAGTATTAAAAACGTTTAAAACTAATTTTGGTAAAACGCCTTACGAAATTTTTGATGAATTTAATCCCAATTCTGTAAATGCAGCAAGTATCGGTCAGGTGCATTTAGCTGTAAAAGATGGAAAGAAACTAGCCGTAAAAATTCAATATCCAGGAGTTGCCAATAGTATTTCTTCCGATTTGGCTTTGGTAAAGCCCATGGCAATACGAATGTTTAATCTGCAGGGTAAAGATTCTGATAAATACTTTAAAGAAGTAGAAGATAAGTTGATAGAAGAAACTAACTATTTATTAGAATTAAAGCAAAGCCAAGAAGTAGTCGAAGCTTGTAAAAAGATAGAAAATCTAGTTTTTCCTAACTATTATCCAGACTTTTCTTCAGAGAAAATTATTACTATGGATTGGATGACAGGGATTCATCTTTCAGAATATACAGCAAAGCCCCACAGCCAAGATGAATTAAATACAATTGGACAGGCACTTTGGGATTTTTATATGTATCAAATTCATATATTACGTAAAGTTCACGCTGATCCTCATCCTGGTAATTTCCTGGTAAATGATAAAAACCAGTTGGTAGCTTTAGATTTTGGATGTATGAAACAAATTCCAAATGACTTTTATGTACCTTATTTTGAGTTAATCAATAAAGAAGTGATAACTGACGAGAAGCTTTTTAATGAGAAATTATTCGAATTAGAAATTCTAAGAACAGATGATACCAAAGAAGAAATTGAATATTTCACAGGAATGTTCCATGATTTATTATCGTTATTCACAAAACCATTCCAATCAGATACATTCGATTTTTCTGATGAAGAATTTTTTGATAATATAGCCAAGTTGGGAGAACGATTCTCAAAAGACACAAACCTTAAAAAGATGAACGGAAATCGTGGTTCAAAACATTTTATATATATGAATAGAACATTCTTCGGATTATATAATTTAATGTTCGATTTAAAAGCCAAGATTGAAGTAAATAATTATCAGATATATTAATTAGGCTTCCCGATAGCTATCGGGACACTATATCTCTTGTGTTGAACACCAACACAAGAGCATGCCGTTTCCATCTGGGCTAGAAACAACGAAAAAATAAAGCCTCTGCCAAAGTTTAAACTCTGGCAGAGGCTTTTAAAATTTAGATTTTAGCTTAAAAAATTATCTCAGAATTCCTTTTTTATAAGTTGAAATAGCACGATCTCTAGCAAAAGCATGTTCAATCATAGGTTCATTATATCCCAAATCAAATTCAGGAATCCATTTTCGGATATAAATTCCTTTCTCATCAAACTTCTTAAGTTGAATTTCTGGGTTAAAAACTCTAAAATACGGAGCAGCATCACAACCCGTTCCAGCAGCCCATTGCCAATTACCAACATTAGAGGCCAATTCATAATCAAGTAATTTTTCGGCAAAGTAAGCTTCGCCCCATTGCCAGCTAATTAATAAGTGCTTGCATAAAAAACTGGCAACAACCATTCGAACCCGATTGTGCATATATCCCGTTTCATTAAGTTGGCGCATTCCAGCATCGACCATAGGATATCCAGTAGTTCCAGTACACCAGCGTTTAAAGTCGTTTTCGTTATTTAACCATTGAATACCATCATATGCGGATTTAAAATTATGGTTAACGACATTCGGAAAACTAAATAAAATTTGAATAAAAAACTCCCTCCATATTAATTCACTCAAGAAAACCTGATTTGTATGAGCAGCCCAGTTTACTAATTTTCGAATACTAACAGTGCCAAAACGTAAATGAGGTGAAAGATAAGAGGTTGAATCTAACGCAGGAAAATCTCTTGTTTCTTGATAATTCGAAATGTTTTTTAGATTATGAGGAAGTACTTTAATCGTACTTTTTTCAAACCCAATTTGGTTTATTGTTGGGAATACAAATTGACTTTTATAAAAATTAGAAAAAAGACTTGCAGTATTATATTCTTCGGCTTGACCTAAAATTTTATATTTTTCTAACCATTTATTTTTATAAGGAGTATATATAGTATAAGGTAAGCCATCAGATTTTGTGATTTCTTTTTCCTCAAATATCACATGATCTTTATATAAATGTACCGAAGTGTTATTTTTTTTTAATAAATCAGAGATTGTTAAATCTCTTTTTATAGCATAAGGCTCATAATCTTTATTGAGAAAAACTTCCTGAATATCGAATTCTTCGATGAGAGATTGCCAGATATTATTAGTTTCTCCTTTTTTAATTAAAAGTGAGCTTCCAATAGTATTCAATTCAGTATTAATTTTTTCTAGAGAATCGTAAATAAAACTCACTCTTGAATCGTCTTTAGGCAAGCTCTCAAGAATTGCCTCATCAAAAATAAACAAAGGAATAACTGGAAAATCAGATTCAAGGGCATGAAACAATCCGCGATTATCATCTAAACGCAAATCGCGTCGAAACCAGAATAGACTAACTTTTTGTTTGTTCATTATTTAGTATTAAAAATTTCTTCAACCTTTTTGTGGCGATATTCGAATATTGTTTTCAGTTCATTTCTCACAACAAGAGCATTCATGATGCGTCCGATAAAACCTAGCGGAAGAGCATAATGTACAATATCTGTCATTTGAGTTCCATTAGCTGTAGCTTCAAAAAAATGTTTGTGATGCCATAAAGTATAGGGGCCAAAACGTTGTTCGTCTATGAAATAACTGTTTTCCTTTACTACAGTAATTTCAGTCATCCAGTTTAATTTAATCCCTAAAAGCGGAGTGATTTTATATTGAATGATTTGTCCAGCATACATTAATTTGTCATCATAATCGGTAACTTCAAATCCCATTGACTTAGGAGTAATTATCTGTAGGTTTTTAGGATTAGAAAAAAAAGACCAGCATTCTTCTAGACTCGCATTGATATGCTGAACAGATTCTTTTTTATATACTTTCATGATTCATGATTAGATTTTGTAGTATTTAAATGGAACGAATAGCATTCCAAAACATTCACCATGTTCCTTGCCTAAGTGTTTATGATGTGCTTTATGCGCTTTTCTTAATCCAATGAGGTATTTGTTTTTGGTGTTTTTAAACCATTTAAAGCGTTGATGAATCAATACATCATGTACCATAAAGTAGCAAAATCCATAAAAAGTTAATCCCAGACCGATAAAAAATAAGTAATTGATACCGTCTATGGTTCCAAAATAGAATAGTAAAATACTCGGGATTGCAAAAATTACAAAGAAAATATCATTTCGTTCAAATACATTTGTGTATTTAGGTTGATGATGATCAGAATGAAAATACCACATAAAACCATGCATAACAAATTTGTGAGTACACCAAGTGACACATTCCATGAAGAGAAATACACCTATAAAAATTAAAAAGGAAACCATTGTTGTGTTTTTTTGTTAGAAGTTATACCATTCTTAGTTTATATGAAACAAAAGACTTGGCTAGTAATCCAGCTTTAGAGTAATTAGAAACTCGAATTCTTTCATTGCCTATCTCGTGGTAAGGAGTGTTTTCTAGTTTCTTTAAAAGCTTTTTGTAATAGATATAAGCAGTATATACTCCAAACTTAGCTTCAACAGGAAGTTTTACAATTCCCTGATAGGCTATTCTAAAATCTTCTTCAATTTCTTCTATGATTTTATTTTTTGAATTTTCGTCAAATGAGTTTAAATCGATTCCTGGAAAATAGTTTCTGTTTAAAATTAGATTATCATCTTTTAAGTCTCTTAAAAAATTAACTTTTTGGAAAGCGGTGCCCAATCTCATTGCTTCCATTTTTAATGTTTCATATTTTGAATCGCTACCAGAAACAAAAACTTTAAGACACATTAAGCCTACAACATCTGCAGAACCATAAATATAATCTTCAATTTCTTCTTTATTATAGTCCGTTTTGATTAAATCTTGTCGCATACTTTTTAAAAAAGACTGAATTAAATCATCAGTAATATTATACTTTTTTACAGTTTGTTGAAAAGAATTTAAAATAGGATTAAGACTTATGTCAGTTGCTATTGCTTTATAGTATTCTTTTTCGAAATCATCGATTAGAAACTTTTTATCAAATCCATGAAAAGAATCTACAATTTCATCAGCAAAACGTACAAAGCCATAAATACTGTAAATTGCATCTCTTATACTCGGAGCTAACATATATACGGCTAAAGAAAAAGAAGTACTGTAGCTTTGGGTTACCAGTTTGCTACATTTAAACGAGACATTATCAAATAACTGTTTCATATTTTTATGATGAAAAGGATTTGTTTATTAATTCGGATACTAGTTTTCCCGATATCAAAGCAGGAGGTACGCCAGGTCCTGGAACAGTTAATTGCCCAGTAAAGTATAAATTTTTTACTTTCTTACTTTTTAGTTTAGGTCTTAAAAATGCAGTTTGTAATAGGGTATTTGCCATTCCGTATGCATTTCCTTTATAAGCATTGTAATCTTCAATAAAGTCATTTTTGCAAAAAGACTTCTTAAATATAATATTATTTTTAATAGATTGTTGAGTGATAGTTTCAAAACGAGTAATTATTTTCTCAAAATATTCTTCACGAAGTGCTTCAGTGTCTTCTATTCCAGGTGCTAGTGGAACTAGAAAAAAACCACTTTCCATTCCTTCAGGAGCAGCTGTTGTATCTGTCACTGATGGGAAGTTAGCATAGAATAAAGGAGCTTCAGGCCACTTAGGTTCGTCATAAATATCCATGGCATGTTGGTTGAAATCTACATCGAAGAATAAAGCATGATGCGAAATGTTTTGAATTTTTTTATCAAATCCAATATAAAACAGAAGAGAAGAAGGAGCAAAAACACGGCTTTCCCAATAAGAGTCCGAATAGGCTCGATGTTCTTTGTCTAATAAAGTTTCAGTATGTTGGTAATCGGCACCACTTAATATTATATCTGCAGTAATAATTTCATCATTAATAATTAATCCAGTTGCGATATTATTTTTGACTATGATTTTATCAATGTTAGAATTGGTTTGAATAGTAACTCCAAGTCCTTTGGCTAGACTTTCGATACCGCGTACAACATCATACATCCCCGTTTTAGGATGCCAGGTTCCTAATCCGAAATCAGCATAGTTCATGAAATTGTAGAAAGAAGGAGTCTTAGATGGTTTAGCACCAAGAAATAAAACTGGAAATTCAAGAATTTGAATCAGCCTTTGGTCTTTAAATTTCTTGCGAATGTCTTTACTTACTGTTCCAAAAAACTGACTTAATTTTTGTGTAGTTTCAAGAGTGATCAATTCTAAAGCAGAAACACCTGGACGATACACTAATTTTTTTATGGCAATGTCATAGTTGCTTTTAGCTTTCGATATGTAATCAACTAATTTTTTACCACTCCCTTTCTCTATAGATTCAAAAGTTGCTGCAATTTCGTTTAAATTATCAGTGATAGTCATAAATTCATTAACTCCAAAATATATACGATATGCTGGATTGAGCTTTATTAATTGATAATAGTCACTTGTTTTTTTATCAAAATCACTAAAGAAATTTTCAAATACATCGGGCATCCAATACCAGCTTGGACCCATGTCAAAAGTAAAACCATTACTTTTTAGTTGTCTAGCTCTACCACCTATAGATGCATTTTTTTCATAAATAGTTACGTCATAACCTTGCTTAGCTAGATAGCATGAGGCGGCTAAAGACGAAAAACCGGAACCAATAATTGAGATTGTTTTCTTCATTTGTTTAACAAAAATACAAAATAATTAAACAAAATAATTATATCTGCATCACTAATTTTTCTATAGAGTTAAAAATGTGTACTCTTTGGTCTAGGTTTTCTGACTCAATGTGCTCAACCACTTTGCCAATCAACCATATCTCGTTGGATTTATTTAGTAACTCAGAACTCATATTTTTTACATATTGATTGACTATTGTGCGATCTGGTTGGGTTGTGAGGTAGGAAACAAAAGTGATGTTGTTGAAATGATTGTTAAGTTCTTTTAGATTTTCTATAGGCATGCTTTCACCTAAGTAAATTGTTTTATAGCCTTGAAGAAGTATCTCGTATTGTATATACATTAATCCTAGTTCATGAATTTCATTCATTGGTAATGAAAGAACGTATATTCTATCATTTTTTGTTGGCTTTTGAACTTGAAGTTTCTCGGTATTTATATGTAGCTTTTGTTTTATCAAGTTAGATATAAAATGTTCATGAGCAGGAGTTATAGTATCGGATTGCCATAATAAGCCCAACTCATTTAATAAAGGGATGAATACTTGTTGAAAGATTTCCTTAAAAGATTTCTCAGTAGTCAGCCAATTAAAAGTATTGAAAAATGATTCTTGATCAAAATTCATCATTGCCATTTTGAATGAACTGATTGCATGATTTTTTGCATTCTTATTAGAAATGATTTCTCTAACTAATTGTGGAATCTTGTCTTGTGGATAGGTTGCTATTTTTGAGATCTTATAACCATATTCATGTAGTAATGTAATGTTTAGTAGTTTTTGTAAACTGGCTAAATTATACAGGCGAATATTGGTGTCAGTACGCATAGGTTCAAGAATGTTGTATCTCTTTTCCCAAATGCGAATGGTGTGTGCCTTAATTCCAGAAAGGTTTTCAAGGTCTTTTATGCTAAAAACACTTTTTATATTGTTTATCATTAATTGATATTTAATAAACAAATTTAGTTTAATTTCTATAAATATGCTTAAAATTAGAAATTTATCATTTTTAGTCTATTCAAGATTAACAGCCTGATGAGAGTTGAGTTTGTCTAAATGTAATATAGTTTTGGTGTTATCTCTATTTCGATTGTACATTGGGATAAATTTAGCTCCGTATATAACCTCTTTGAAGGTGTAAGAAGTTCTTGCTGCTACAGTATTGCTATACGTGTCATCAAATGTTTTAATGAATACCAATATTTCTCCATGAATAGAGGAGAAGTCATCTTTTGTGAATTTATATAAAGGGCTTTTTTCTGTTATAGGATGGACTAATGTCCAGCTTAGTGTAAGGGCATTTATTTGTTTTAATTCTAATTCTAGAGAATAAAATTTATTAGTCTTTATGGTGTTTTCTTCAACGGTTATTCCTAAAGTGATTTTTGCTTCTGCATCAGTAAAGTTTGTATTTTTAAAAGGAACAAGGCGAATCATCAAAGCTTTGTGATCTCCGTAAGGGCTAATTAAAGCATTATGAGAGAATTTAAGAAATGCAGTTGGTCTGCTAAATCTACCAAAAAATAGTCCCGTTGCAATAGCAAAGCTCAATAATCCTATTAATGCTTCAGCTGCAGATAGAGAGCTTGTTAGGAATCCTGTAGGGCTGATATGTCCGTAGCCTACGGTTGTGAAGGTTTGTGCGCTAAAAAAATAAGCTTGTCCGAATTTAGACCATCCGCTTTGAGATGTAACAATTCCGTCTAGGTGTTCAATGCCAATTGCATAATAGGCAATCGCAAAAATAAAATTGATAGCGATATAAAAGGAAAATAAAATAAGCATAAACTTCCATGTGGGCATATCGATCATAGTGTGGTACCAGCTAATACGACGTAGTAAATGCATTCCTCGTTTTTCAATATTTGGAGAACCATCCTTATTTACAAAACGGCCTCCGTAATTGTTAGAGTTAGTTCCAAAACCTGAGTTCTTATCGGTTTCGGCTTTAGTATTTATCTTTTTTAATATTGACATATTTTTTATATCGAATAAGTTTGAACTAAATTAAATTGACCGCCGAATATCCTATCAAATATAAGGATAAGTTAGGATACAAAAAAAAACACCCAACTCTTGCTTTGTGAAAAGAAAAGTTGGGTGCTTCTTAGTGATTTTTTATTTGCAGAAAGTAGCTTTGTTTTTGCTAGCGCTTCTGCTACCTAATTCTATTGCTTTGGTAAAATCTTTACAGGCATTTTTCTTGTCTTGGATTTGGGTGTAACAAGTGCCTCTTAAGTTATAGGCTATGTAGTCTTTAGGATTTAAAGCAATCGAAGAAGTGCAGTCTTTAATGGCTGCTTGAAAGTCTTTTAATTTGTAATTTACATTAGCTCTTCCAGTAAAAGCATCTGCATTCATAGGGTCTAATTCAATAGTTTTGTTAAAGTCGGAAAGAGCTCCCTTGGTGTCGTTTAGTTTTAGTTTGGCAACACCTCTGTTCTGATATGCTTCAGTAAAGTTTGCTTTTAGTTTAATAGCTTTATTATAATCAGCTATTGCGCCTTTTGTATTTCCGTTTTCGGCTTTTCTTATGGCTTGGTCAAAATAATCAGATCCAGATTGGCTCCAGCATATGCTAGTTGCTAAAAATAATAAAATAAGTAATGATTGTTTCATGAAAAATAATTAGTAGGTTTAGATTGTTTAACGTGATTTTGGGTTGTTTATTATGGGAAAAAAGAAAGTATTATTTGGTATTCTCTCTTTTTTTTGTTTTTAGCTAATTTTGATTTTTGATTGAGATTTATCTCTTTAAGATTTCTATAAAGCTAAAAAAGGGTCAAGTAAAAATTACTTGACCCTTTGTGACCCGACTGGGGCTCGAACCCAGGACCCCATCATTAAAAGTGATGTGCTCTACCAACTGAGCTATCGAGTCGTTATTGACATTGCTATATTCTGTTTAATCACAAAATTTGTGACCCGACTGGGGCTCGAACCCAGGACCCCATCATTAAAAGTGATGTGCTCTACCAACTGAGCTATCGAGTCATTACTATCAATGCAATAGTAGTATGTATGTATAAAAATTTGTGACCCGACTGGGGCTCGAACCCAGGACCCCATCATTAAAAGTGATGTGCTCTACCAACTGAGCTATCGAGTCATTATTTCAATAAATTATTATATTTGATCACAAATTTTGTGACCACGGTGGGATTTGAACCCACACGCCCTTTCGAGCACCACCCCCTCAAGATGGCAAGTCTACCGTTTCTCCACGTGGCCAAAAAAAAAAGGCCAAGTAAGAGTTTACTCAACCTTCTGTGACCCGACTGGGGCTCGAACCCAGGACCCCATCATTAAAAGTGATGTGCTCTACCAACTGAGCTATCGAGTCTTGCTATCAAGGAAAGTTTTATATTTGATCATGAATCTTGTGACCCGACTGGGGCTCGAACCCAGGACCCCATCATTAAAAGTGATGTGCTCTACCAACTGAGCTATCGAGTCATATTCTTTCCTTGAATGCGGGTGCAAATATAAGGAGTTATTTTCGAAGTTTCCAAGCATTTTTATTATAAATTTGTCTTTTTTTTGGAAAAAATTCCAATGGCTTAGTTTATAAGGTTTTATTAGTATGAAAAAAATTGTATTGTTAGGGTATATGGGTTGCGGTAAGTCAACAATTGCTCAGAAATTATCGAAAATCACAGAAATTCCTTTTTTGGATTTAGACAAATGCATCGAAAATAAGGTTAATTTAGCCATAAATGAGATTTTTGATAAGCATGGAGAGATTTATTTTAGGAAATTAGAGCATGAAACATTCGTAGAATTGCTCCAATCTCCCGAAGAAATTATTATAGGCTTAGGAGGAGGGACTCCATGTTATGCTAATAATCATGAATTATTGAATAAAGAAGGGGTGATTTCTATTTATTTAAAAGCGTCTATCGATACATTATATGGACGTTTACTTCATAATAAGAGTAAACGCCCACTTATTGCTGATAAAAATGAGGAGGAGATGAGAGAGTTTATAGCTACACATCTTTTTGAAAGAAGTTTTTATTACAATCAAGCCAAGTATAAGGTGAGTGTAGATGAGAAGACTATAGATGAAACGATTTCTGATATTCTTGAGCTTTTAGCTTAAGAAGGCATAATTGTTATTGTTGTCGTCAAATACAACTTGTACGTGTTCTAATAAAGATGTTGAAAGAGATATTCCTTTAAAGTCAGCTTTTACAGGGTATTTCTTGTGATTTCTGTCAACTAGTACGGCAGTTTTGAATTTTTTTAGTGGAACATCTAGGAAATGACGAACAGCATATATTAATGTGGTTCCTGAGTTTAATACGTCATCTACAAGAACTAATCCTTTGTTGGCGTATTGCTCTTTAGTTAGAGATGTGTTTATAGGGGATTCGGGTTTTTGTTTGTTTATCTGTACTTCGCAAAGAGATACTTTAATAGAAGAAATAGATTCTAGTGCTATTGCTAGTTTCTTAGCGAATATAAAGCCGTTAGATGCGATGCCAGCAATTACAATTTCATCATCCTCTACAAAAGTTTCATATATTTGGTAGGCAATCCGTTTAATTTTATGTTCGATTTCTTGATTCGTTAAGATGATGTTTTTGCTCATTGTAGTTTTTTTTTAAAAATAATAAAATTAAGTGTGTCTGGTTAAGGTGTTATTCAGTTTCGTCTTCGTCGTTAGTGATGTCGTTTCCAAATTCATCAATATCCCTACGATCCTTTTTGGTTGGTCTTCCTGTTCCGTTTTTTCGGTAATGTTCTTTGGATAGTTTTAGTAATTCCAAATGAGCATATGCTTCTGCAGGAGTTTCGTTCTTTCTGTATATGTCAACAAGTTTTGCGCCAACCCTATTTTCAGGGATGTCTAGTACAGTTATAATTTGAGTAATTTGATCTTTTCGAAATGTAATTTTGTCAGTCGGAAAAACCTCCTTTGAAGGTTTCGCTACTTGTCCATTTACTGTGACATGGTTCTTTTTACATGCCTCGGTGACCAGATTTCGAGTCTTATAATAACGCACGCACCATAGGTATTTATCTATTCTCATAAATTTTCAAAAATCGGAGTTAAATTGTTTACAAAAATAAATCAATATTGTATCTTGCGCACCTAAAAAATCAATAATAATGAACAAAATTAAATATTATTTTATATTAACAGTTGTGTCACTCTCTTTGTTTTCTTGTTCTAAAAGTGATAATAATAGTGAAGTTGTGCCTTTAAGAGATTATGCAGTCCAATATGCTACTGAACTTGCTGATATTGAAGATTATTTAAAAGCTAATTATATTACAGTTGTAGATCATGCGGGTTTTCCAGATGATCAGGATGTTACTATTACTGCGATTCCTCCAGGTGGTGTTCAAAAATCTATTTGGGAACAGAAGACTTATGAGCTTAAATATAGAGAAGTTAGTCTTAGTGGTGTTCTTCATAAAACTTACTTTTTAGTTTTAAGAAAAGGTGTGGGTGATTCTCCAGCAAATACAGATGCTGTTTTTACATCTTACACGGGTAAATACTTGGAGAGAGTCGCTAATGAAGGGGGTGTTGGTACTTTTGTTAAGTCAACTGATTTTCCAGGTGAGAAATTTCCTCAAGACTTTTTTGAATTATATGGTACAGGAATAATAGCGGGATGGGGTGAGATTTTTCCTCAATTCAAAGAAGGGACGTCTTCGTTAAATAATGATGGTTCGGTGAGATATGAGAATTTTGGGGCTGGAGTAATGTTTTTACCTTCTAGGTTAGCTTATTATGCTACGGGTAAAGATGTGATTCCTTCATATGCTCCATTGGTTTTTAGTTTTAAATTGTATGGGATTAAAAGATTAGATCATGATGGGGATGGTATTCCTGATTGGAAAGAAGATCATGATAATGATGGTTATATGTATGATTTTAGAAATGCATTTAATTATCCAGTGCCTCCACTTGTTAATATAGATGATACAGATAAAGATGGAATCCCTGACTTCTTGGATGTCGATGATGATGGGGATTATATCGCAACGAAAGTTGAAATTAAAGACCCGAGTACAGGTAAGCCTTATCCGTTTGATTCTATTCCAGTCTGTACTCCTTCAGGAAAGAAAAATTATTTAGATCCTTCTTGTTATCCTGGTAGTAAGTAATCAGGATGCGAAAAATATTTAAGCGGCTACTATATATAGTAGTCGCTTTTTTTTGTATCCTATATATAGGAGTAATATTCTATTATTAATACATAAGAGAAGTTTTTTTGGGAGCACTTTCCTGCTATCCGCTCCAATCTTACCTTTTTTAAAGGAAAAAGGCTAAGGATTTCCTCTTTTATCAGGGTTAGGGAGTTCTAAATCTGCTGAATCAGCCAAATCTGCGAGAAACAAGAACCCGAAATCCCAGCAAAACCGAGCAAAAACAAGAGAAGAAGAGTTTAGTAAGTAGAAAAATCTTAGAAAACCCAAAAACACCGAAGCAGTAAGATGTGAGTTATCAATGTATTAAGAAATAAACGCAAAATAAACAT
>NZ_JAJMOZ010000013.1:0-113652 GCF_020991525.1 Flavobacterium sp. EDS | reverse complement strand
TGTACCAAACAATATTTGCTTCGTTAAACTGAACACTGGCAAAAGTCGGTGCGTTTATCAAACAGAAGTTTTGTACGCCTGCAGTTACGAGTGTTGGGGTGCCTGGATCGGTAACCGTTACGGTTACTACTAATCGTACAGCACTTTCACAATATACTACTGGAGGACCTGCTTTTATTGGGAGAGAAATTGCTCCATAATAAGCTTTACTAGTCAATACAGTAGTACTAGGTAATGGAGTTGTACTAATAAGAGAATCATACCAAACAACATTTGGTTCATTTACCTGAAGACTCGCAATTGTCGGATTACTTGTTAAACAAAAAGTAGGTGTATCATCAAGAGTTGTTGGTGTGGCTGGACTAGTTACAGTTACAGTAGCCACCTTAAGTTCTCCCGCTTTATTTTCGCATGTATTATCACTTGATACTGCAACATAATAAGTAACAGGACTCATAACTGCTGTTAATCCCGAAACTGTTAAAACACCTAAACTACTAGTGGTATAAGTAACACCTGCAATAGTAACAGGACCTGGCCCAGATGGGATAGGCTGTGTTTTATTAGCATCAAAATACCAAAAGAATTTAGGATTTGTTAAAGCACTTTCTGGTGTAAATACGGCATCTGTATCATGACAAACAGAATCATTATTTACGGTAATATCAGTTACAAGAGAATTTGGTAAAATTGTAAATATCACTAGTTTTCTATCTCCAGGTGCCGTTTCACAATATTCATTAGAATTAACTCCTACATAATAAGTATAAGTTCCAGGTGTTAAGCCTGTAAGATTTAACACTGAGCTAGTCTCTCCTGCAATTAGATTACTAGTCGTTCCATCAAAAATATACCAATGATATACAGGAGTATTAAGCACTGGCGTACTAGCTAAAACTGCTTCTAATTTTACTTTACCATCTTCTGCACAAATAGTATTACTAGTATCATCATTAATTTTTACACTTGCTATTGTACCAGCAGGGGTTGTAGCTCTAACTATTACTGTCACTACTCCTCTTTCAAGGGCAGGGCAACCGTAACGAATTGGCTGAACGTAATATTTATAAGTACCTGCTGCTAATGTAGCAGGAAGTGTATATGTCTGTCCTGAGGCTAATTCATTCCCACCTGTTGGTGAGTTATACCATTTATAACTTGAACAATTCGCCGGAGGTACTTGTAGTGTTAAAGTACTACCAGGGCAGACCGTGACGTTATTATCATCATCTCCTCCAATCACTTTGGTATTTGTTACACGGTCGATATTATGAACTCTAAGTTGGTCTAATACACTTGCAACACCTCCAAAAGATATTGTAACTCTATCGTATGGTTGAGTTTGAGGAGCTAAAATTGTCATTGCCATTGTATCTCCCGAAAGTAATTTTAAAGTCAATAAACTACTATCGTTTAGAATAGGAGCACCAACAGGAGTATTTCCTAAATAAAGCTGGATATTAAATCCAGTAAGTAAATTAAGATTTAAGACAATTCCTGGCTTAGAAATTATTATTCTAAGACTATCTCCAACCATAGATGGTGTTCTAAAACTTGTTGTAAGCTGTGCTGCAGCAAGTACTCCTACTCCACTAAACATGGTAGCATAAGTAGCTACATCACCATCGGCTATGTTCCATGCATTCGAAACACCTACCGTAGCTGTTAATGCTCCAACACCTATTTCTTTTACACCAAAGAAAACATCTTCGATATCTCCTTGTCCACAAGTTATCTGAGTAACTGATTTATCATAATAGGCATCGTAAACATTTATATTTTGTGCAACACTTAAAACTGATCCCATTTGCACTCGAATACCATCATAGGCTTTAGGTCCTGTAGCATCCGACGGAACAAATGTGTACTCAAACGAGTTTTGTCCAGATAATAAATTTAATAATGATCCAGACACAGATTGTAAAGTTCCAATATCAATTGGGTTCCCTAGACCGTCACGTTTAGTTCCTATCACTGTAACGCCTTGTCCTAACGCTACCCCACTATACTCCGCACCTAACTTAACTGTTACAGGAGTTCCTTTTGCAATAGTTGTTGGCCATTGCAAATTTTGCCATGTAGTTCCAATACCCAAAAGTCCTAAACCAGTTGTTATTGTAGAATATGTTTTTGGATTACCATCAGCCCCATTAGCGTCATTGGTAACGGTTCCTGTAATAATAGTTCCCCATTGTTGAGTAGTAGCATATTCTCTTTCTAATAACGGATCACAACTAGCAGGGTCTATGACTGTAATTGTAATAGTCTGAGTATTTGTACAAGTTCCGTTACTCGCGATTACTGTATAAGTAAAAACGCCAACAGTATTTAGTACACCAGTATTATTTGACGGTATAGGATTTCCTGCTGGATCATACCAAGTTATAGTTCCATTGGATGTTGCAACTAATGCTACTGAATCGCCTTTATTAACAACTTTAGAAGCAGTTGTAACTACTAAAGTTGGTAAAGGATTAATTGTAACTGTTACTTTTTCTTTCACAGATGGGCAATCAACACCAATTGTTTGGGCCTGAATCCAGTAATCACCTCCTACAATGATATTAGCTGCCGCTTGTTCTGTCATTGGTGCATTAGAGGAATCAAAGAAAGTATAGGTTGTATTTCCTGATGTATCAAGATCTGTAATAGCATCTTTTAAATTTACTTTGGCACAACCAGCCAAAGTTGTAGTAACTGTCAAAGCAGCACCTACAGGGTAATTTACTATAACTTCTTTTAAGGTTCCATTTATATTTTCACAAATACCTTCATTAAGTACTGAAATATAATATTTATAAGGTGAATTAGAAGCAATAAGTCCGCTAATGGTAAGCGCTCCAGTTGTAGCATTTTTTAAATACGTTACTCCAGCTATTTCTCCAGATACAATTTCTATAGTTTTGTTTTGGTCTGTATAATATTTAAATGTCGCTCCTGGTAATGTAGATGTTGGAGTCAATACAGCACCTCCTGCACAAGAAGCAGTTAAAGGAGTTGTTATCACAATATCAGTATCTGTAGGAATAGGCAAAACTGTTACTGTAATAGCTTGACGATTAGTATTCAAACACGGTGTAGTAACTCCACGACTAGCCTCTAAATAAAATATTTCAGTCCCTGTCAATGATCCCGTTCCATAAGTACTTGTATTAGTTGCTAAAGCTGTTCCCCCAGTTGGAACATCATACCAAGAAAATGTTTGTGTACCTGTAGCCGTAGCCGTTAATGTAGTAGATTGTCCTACACAAATTGGAGTTACTGCTCCAGTTATTGTAGCATTTGGATATCTATAAGAAGCTTCATAAATATCTACACCTGCTAATAAAGCAGCTAATCCTTCTAACTTAACCTGAACACTTGTAAATGGCCCAGCAGCTACAAAACTAGCTCTAAAACGATTGCCTCCCAATAACTGAACATTCAAAAGTGAGCTAATGGCAGATTGATCAGCATTAGGCAGGCCTGAATTAAAACTTTGCAAGCTAATATTAGAAAGAGCACTTATATCAAGCAGTCCAACAGGAATCCCTAATTCTACATCTATAATATCACCAGTCTCACCTGCAGTTGAAAAACTTAATACTTGTTGTATATGATCTCCTAATAAACCAAGAGGTATGGTAAGATTTGCTGCAGTTGTATTATTACCATCCACAGAATCACCATCATTTGTTGAGCCACATGTTAAACAATTCGTTGTCCCTCCTTTGGTAGTCACTTGCGAATCAGCTAACAAACAAGAATTAATAGAATTACTTATAACGACATTAATAACAGCTCTTGTAGCGCTTATACAATCTGTTGCTGTACTTCTCGCGGTAATATAAAAACTTTTATTTACTGTTAAAGCTGGCGTTGGCGTGTATGAATTTGTAGCTGAAGCCAATAGATTTCCGTTAATAGGAGCATCGTACCAATCATAATCTATGCCCCCTACAGGATTTGACACTTCCAGAGTAGCACTTTGTCCAGCCTGAATAACAACATTCGTTAATGCTACAGTTGGCACTGCTGGTCGTGCACTGACATTAACTGTAACTTGCGTACGCGTTGCACTTAAACAACTGCCAATCTTAGCTTCTACATAATAACTAGTAGTAGTCGTTAAACTCGGTGTTATAAATGAGGTACCTGTAAATAAAGAAGTTCCGCCAGAAGCAGTACTGTACCAATTATAATCTGTACCAGCAACTGGTGACTGAACCGTTATTGTTGTATTTTGCCCGCTACATAAATTCACAGGACTAGCTACCACCGTTGTTGGAGCAACAGGATTATTTACTGTTACAAGAACAGGAAATCTTTCGCTATTCACACAACCATTACGAGTAACTTCGACATAAAAAGTCGTGTTTGATGTTAGTGCTAATGTAGTATAAGTAGCTGTACTACTTAATAGAGTACCTCCAGTTAAAGCGCTATACCAATTAATAGTTTCATCTAAAGTTGCACTAGATGTTAACGTTGCTATTTGTCCGCTACAAATTGTCGTATTTCCAGTTATAGTCCTTGCTTTAAATTTATACGAAGCACCATAAATGTCAAGACTAGTTAATACTGTGGCCAATCCTCCTAGCCTAATCTCAACACGATCAAAAGCCGCACCTGCTTTAAGACTTGCTTTAAAGCGATTACCTCCTAATAATTCAATATTTAAAAGGGAATTGTTTACAGCTATTCGGTCGTTATTATAAGTAGCTCCATTATAAGTCGCTAATGAAATATAACTTAAGGCGCTTATGTCTAAAAGCCCGGTTGGTATTTCCAAATCAACTGTAATAACATCTCCAGCCTGACCTGGATTATTAAATTGCAATGTCTGCTGAATCCATCCGTCAACTAAACCAACAGGTACTGATAATCTAGCAGCAGTACTGCTACTACCATCAACTGAATTGTCAGAATTAGGTGAAGAACAGAATAAACAAAGTCCATTTTGTGTTGTTTGTTGACTGTTTGCATCCAAACAACCACCTAGCGGATTAGTTACAACAGTTACATTTATCGCCGCTCTAGTTGCACTTACACACCCTCCTGTAGCACTAACTGCCTCAACATAATAGGTCTTATTTGCAGTTAAGATAGGAGTAGTATATGTAGGAGAATTTGCTAGCAACTTAGTTCCTCCCGTAGCTGTATCATACCAATCGAAAGTAACACTTGGATCCGTTGATGAAGCATTTAAAGTTGCATTTTGACCCGAAAGTATAGATACACTCTGTGTTAATACTTTTGGAACATCAGGAACCAGAGTTGAAGTAACACTAACAGGAGTTCGAGTCGGTGTTTTACAAGTTCCAATAGCTGCTTCTACAAAAAAATTAGAAACTCCAATAGGCACTGTCCTAGTCAAGGTATTACCAGAAGCTATGAAAGAACCTACCGCACTATACCAAGTATAAGTTGTTCCTGGTACTGGATTTATTACCGATAAAGTAGTCGATTGTGTAGGTCCTGTAGAACAAATTACCGTTCCAGTAACATCTATAGTAGGCAACACTGGGTTTGTAATATTTATAGTTACAGGCACGCGTTCGTCGCTCTCACAACCTGCAATTCTTGAACTACTTACATAATAAGTTGTTGCAGTTGTTAAAGCTGGTGTAGTAAAAGTATTAATATTTGAAAGTGCTGTAGTCGATGTAGGGGAATCATACCATGCTAGTGTAGTACCAGCCGCGGCGGTGGCAGTAAGTGTTATTGGTTGTCCAGAACATACTGCTTGTGTATTTCCTCCAACAATTGTTGGCTTAGCAAATTGTAAGCGAACTTCATATATTCTTAAACTTAATAATGCGCTTAAAAGTCCTCCACTTTGAATTTGTACACTATTTGCATCTCCGGGTAATGTGTATTTTATCACCCCTATTTTGTTTACATCATCCAATATTTGGAGATTTAATATTCCATTACTTAGTGCTACTGCTGGCCCAACATTAGTTACTCCATTTTTTGCCCGAATGGTTCCGTTCGTGAGCAAATCAGCTTCCAAAACACCATTTCCAGTATTAAAATAAACAACAATTTGATCACCTGCTTTAGCTGTTTGATTAAAATGGAATGTCTCTTGCGCAAAACAAGCTAAACCTAAAACATTTGATATAGAAGCAAAAGTGGCCATGTTTCCGTCAATTGCATCATCTGGAGTAGTTACACTCATACCCACACATAATGCCCCTCCTACAGTATTAGTCTGTGAGTCGGGTCTGCAAAAATTTTGTGAGAACGAGCTCGAAAAGGGAATTAATATCAAAAACAACCACAAATAATTTTGTAAGAATGCCCAATTTTTTATTGTTAAGAAAAATGTTTTCATATTCCTAAGAGATTAATAAAGTGATAAATAAATTCCAATATGGTAAATAAGCGATATCATCTACAATCCCATATTTTAAAAAGAGAGATTATTAAATATAGCTGTACTAACAAATCATCAGATAAACATTCTAATGCTTTGAAAATATCTTAATTTTAAAGACTATAAAAATTACTTCGAATTTGCTACAAATTCAATTTGCGAAGAAGTATATGATCCCATAATTCGACAAAAAATAAAAGTCAAATAAATCTTAAAAAAAGAAAGTTGTTTACTAGGGGAATCGATTAAAGTAGGTTTTAATTTCATAAAAATATTTTTAAGAGATTAATTGTAATTATTTGGAGTTCTACTTTCATTATTTTAGTTAACATCAGGCAACAATAACCTGTATGCGATGTATTTATGTACATCCATAAAAAAATAAAAAATAGGAATTTTAATTCGACGATTTTAAGTACTTGAAAAATTTACACAATAATCATAAGAAATGAATCCTATAGAGATGTGAAAATTAAAATCTATTAAATGGAAAAATAGACTTATGACCAATACCAGAGTAGTCGAGTTGTGCTTCAGGGGATTGAAGACTCAATTAATAATACTATTATGTATTGTTATAGAATAAATGACATCGATAATTATTGCTACATTGATCAAACGGGTTATTTGTTTTAAAAACAAAAAGAACCAATTGATTTATAAAATTATCAAATAAGAAAAACTCTTTTTTACTTGTAGAAGCAAAAAATGATATGGCATTTAATTTTTGATTGAACGACTGTGAAACAAGAAATAAATATGAGAAGAATCTATTCCTTCTGAAAAAAGTAATTATATATTCCATAAGCATCCATATTAAATAATAATTGACAAAAACGTGCAAAAATTCTTCTTATTTAAAGACTCTTTTTAAAAGTCCTCATGCTACTATGTGGTATTATATTATTTTATGACAGAAAAACAAATTAGAATAATAATAAATAATCATTTTTTTATATATTGCTCCACATTTGACATTAGAATATCCCTGATTCTATATAAAATAACCTATTTATACTTAAATCAGAATTATATCTGAGTTTTGGCGTTATGCGATTTGAGCAATGATTTTAAATTTTTAAGATATTAACTTAAAAAATAAAGTAATTAATCTTTTTTCAACTATTTAATCGATAGTGTTAAGATTAATTAACAGTCGTTCAATGATTAATATTTCATAAATGTAAAAATCTTTTTTTGAATATGCAAGCGAAAAAATCACTAAATGCGAATTTAATCTTAAAAAGATTAAAAAAGGCATTACAAATAAATACTGATATTGATCTATCTAAACTATTGAATATCAAACCAAATACTATCTCTACATGGAAAAAAAGAGATACTTTAGATTATAGTGCAATAATCTCAATTTGCAATCTTCACGAAATCGACCTAAATAAAATACTTTCAGAAAAAAGCTACAACGAAAAAGTTAATAATATAACAGTAAACAATACTCCTTTAATAAAAAGAGAGCTTCAATTTGAATATTGTCTTGGAAATGAAGATTTATTAAACAGTTTACCTCAATATCATTTTCCTTTTATACAAAGCAAAATCTCCAGGGCATTTGAGATAGTAAGCAATAACATGAATCCAACTATAAATGCAAATTCTTTTGTAGTATGTGAAATTACAGATATAAAATCTATTGAAGAAAATGCCATTGCAGTAATAATAAGCAAAACAAAAGGACTAATTATTAATAGAGTAATTAATAATAGCCCTTTGGAAAATAATTTTACTTTAAGCAACGATAATACTTTTTTCAGAAATACAACTATTGATTCTGATGACATTAAAGAAATATGGGCTGTAAAAAATATACTAATTAGAATATAAAATCAACCCTTAATTTATTGAATAAAGCAATGATCAATAATTACGATTCTATAATCGTATTTATTTGTTTAAACAATTGCCCATCGCTCAGGAATGCACCTTGTTGAATTAATTCAAAAATAGAAGCATTACGATCATCAGTAAAAACTTTTTTACCAACTTTCATCTCAATAGTTTCAGTAAACATATTATCGCTTAACCATTGTAAACCTTCTTTAGTTAAGAAATCCGTTTCTGGGACTAATGATTTCAAAACTATAGATTGAACATGTGTATCAAAACATTGAAACAGGAAAATATGATTTTTAGAAAAATGCTCTAAAAATTCAGCTCTAGAAAGAACTCCTTCCCAAATTAAATCCGAAAACACATCTAGCTCTTGCTCAGCTACCTCTGGCTTGTTTATTTTGATCGAATCCCACTCTGCTTTATCAATTGCCTGCGTTCCTAAAAAGCTTGCAAATTCAGCATTTAATTCATCAAATTGTTCTTTTGTTAATCTTGCGTATTTCATTTTTAAAACATTTATGGCTTTTATAATATAATTAAATATTTCAAGCCTGTTTAATATTCAAAAAAAAATCCCGATTTACATCGGGATTTCATATTATAAATTAAAACTATTACTTTTCAGCAACAATTTCGTATGGTAATTCAACTACAACATCTCTGTGTAATCTAATGCTTGCAGCATATTTACCAGTACGTTTTACGATACCGCTAGTAATAAATTTTCTTTCGATAGAGTTACCCGCTTTTTCCAAAGCTTCAGCAATATCTATGTTAGTGATAGAACCAAAAAGTTTCTCTCCACCAGCTTTTGCGAAAATTTTAATTTCAAGAGCTTTCAATGCTTCAGCTATTTTCTTAGCGTCATCAACAATCTTAGCCTCTTTGTGTGCTCTTTGTTTTAGGTTTTCAGCCAATACTTTTTTTGCAGAAGGAGTTGCTAAAGTAGCAAAACCTTGAGGAATTAAAAAGTTACGACCGTAACCAGCTTTTACAGATACTACATCATCTTTAAATCCTAGATTCTGTACGTCTTGTTTTAAAATAAGTTCCATGTTGTTGTCCTTATATTTGAGAAGTTAGGTTCGTTTGACGGAAACCAACAACTTTAGTTTAATATTATTTTAATAAATCCGCCACGTATGGCATTAAAGCTAAGTGACGAGCTCTCTTAACTGCTACAGACACTTTTCTTTGGTATTTTAAAGAAGTTCCTGTTAAACGACGAGGAAGAATTTTTCCTTGCTCATTAACGAATTTCAATAAGAAATCTGCATCTTTATAATCGATATATTTGATTCCTGATTTTTTGAAACGACAATACTTTTTAGTTTTGTTAGTTTCGATGTTTAAAGGCGTTAAATATCTGATATCTCCGTCTTTTTTTCCTTTTGCTGATTGCTCTATTGTAGACATAATAATTAAGCTTTTGTAGATTTTAATTTTGTTCTTCTTCTCTCAGCCCAAGAAATAGCGTGTTTATCTAAACTTACAGTTAAGAAACGCATAACTCTCTCGTCACGTCTAAATTCAGTTTCAAAAGCAATTAGAACTTCTCCTGCTACTTTGAACTCAAATAAGTGATAAAAACCACTTTTTTTGTTTTGGATTTCGTAAGCCATTTTCTTTAGGCCCCAATCCTCTTTTGATACCATTTCAGCTCCTCTACTAGTAAGAAATTCTTCAAATTTCGTTACTGTTTCCTTCACCTGAACCTCAGATAAAACGGGATTTAAAATGAAAACAGTTTCATAATGATTCATAAATCTAATATTTATTTGTTAAAATTGGGTGCAAAAGTAACCAATTATTTTATATATACAACACTTTTTTGCTTTTATTCGACGTATGGTAAAAAATAAGCCTAAAATCTAGTTTTAAAAGAAAAATAAATCTATATTTACTATTACATTCCCTAAATTTAAATGTTATGAAACTAAATTGTGTTGTAGTAGACGATAGTTCTATCCAAAGAACCATCATCTCAAAGTTAGTCAATAATCATACGAATTTACACTTGGTTGGAGATTTTTCAAATGCAATCGAAGCTCGAAGCTGTATCTCTTTAAATAATATTGATTTGATATTTTTAGATATCGAAATGCCTGTTATAAATGGTTTTGATTTTTTAGATGGCCTAAAAACAAAGCCCCAAATAATCTTTATTACCTCTAAGGCCGAATATGCTTTAAAGGCCTTTGATTACGATGCTACCGACTATCTCCAAAAACCAATAGCCATAGACCGCTTTAATGCTTCTGTTAAAAGAGCATTAGACTTATATGCCTTACGAACCGATGTAAAAGAAGATGAAGGCGAGCATATTTTTATCAAAAGCAACCTCAAAAAACTTAAAATTTTTACTGCAAAAATTAAGTGGATTGAAGCTTTTGGCGACTATGTAAGAGTAGTAACCGAAGACGATAGTAACTTAGTTCTTTCAACAATGAAATCTTTTGAAAATGATTTATCAAAAGAAAAATTCATTCGCGTACACAAGTCATATATTATAAATATTGACAAAGTAGAACGCTTTAATAGTAAGTTTGCCGAAATCGGTATTACAAAAATTCCATTAAGTCGAAATAAAAAAGAAGACTTAGTTCGCGCATTATCAATAACTCATTAAAGCATTAATAAAAGTCTACATTTATAATTACTTTTATCGCTCTATATTGCGCAACAGCCTCAAAACTATTCAGAATTTTCTGAATAGTTTTTTTTGTACCCCCCAAATGCATTTCTTGTGGTATTTTGATTAAAATTGTTCGAATATACTCATTTCTAATTCGACTAATAGCAGGCTCCTCTGGCCCTAGCACTGGCATATTCAAATTCTGACTCAAAACTTGATACAACCACATAGAACCTTCTTTTAATCTATCAAAATCACGGTGCTTAAGCGTTAACTTAATTATCCTAAAATAAGGTGGGTACCTATAAATTAATCTATCGTATAATTGTTCCCTATACATTCCTGCATAGTCATTATTAGTAACCTGCTGTATTGTGTTATGATTAGGATTATAAGTCTGAATCACAACTTTACCTTGTTTCTCTGAACGCCCAGCACGCCCAGAAACCTGCATCATCATTTGAAAACTACGCTCGAAAGCTCTAAAATCTGGATGAAACAACATATTATCGGCATTCATAATCCCTACCAAACTTACATTATCAAAATCCAATCCTTTAGCAAGCATTTGTGTTCCAACCAAAATATCTATCTCACGATTTTTAAAACTATCAATGATTTTCTCAAATCCAAACTTACCTCGTGTTGTATCTTGATCCATTCTACCTGTTTTGGCATTTGGAAAAAGTGCAAGCAACTCCTGCTCTATTTGTTCTGTACCAAATCCTTTGGTAGTTAAATCAATACTAGAACAACTATGGCAGTTTGTTGGCTTTGCCATACTATATCCACAATAATGACAACGCAGTTGATTTTTATGTTTATGAAAAGTAAGACTCACATCGCATTGCTGGCATTGCGGCACATGCCCACAAGTGATACATTCTATAATAGGTGAATATCCTCGTCTGTTTTGAAACAATATAACTTGCTCACCTAAAGTTATCGCTTCTGAAATTGCCTCGATTAAAACATCACTAAAATGCCCAGTCATGCGTTTTCTAAAATACTTATCTTTTAAATCAACCAACGTAATATCTGGCATTCGAACATTATTATAACGCTCAGTAACTGTTACCAATCCATATTTCTGTGATTGCGCATTAAAATAAGTTTCTAAACTTGGAGTTGCTGATCCCAAAAGCACCTTGGCTTTATGAAAATTTGCCAAAACAATTGCCGCATCGCGTGCATGGTAGCGTGGAGCCGGATCTACTTGTTTAAAAGTCTGCTCATGCTCTTCATCAACAATAAGCAAACCCAAATTTGCAAATGGCAAAAACAAAGCCGACCTCGCCCCTATTATTATTTGAGCATTTTCTACATTCGACAAAGTCTGTTTCCAAACCTCAACTCGCTCATTATTGCTGTATTTAGAATGAAAAACAGCCACCTTATTCCCAAAATGAACTCGCAATCTAGTAACCAATTGTGTCGTTAGCGCAATTTCAGGCAACAAATATAAAATTTGCCTTCCTGTTGCTAAATACTCTTCTATAAGTTTAATATAAATCTCCGTTTTACCACTAGAAGTTACTCCATGAAGCAAACAAACCTCTTTTTCAATAAAGCTATTTTTAATTTCCTCGAAAGCAGTTTGCTGAACCGAACTTAATTGCAGTTCTTTTTCTGTGCTTTTACCTGTAAAATTAATTCGGTCTTGCTGTAAAAAATACTCTTCAAAAATCTCTTTCTCAATTAACGCTTTTACAACCGCCGATGATGATTGCGATGCTTCAACAAGTTTCTTAACCGTAATTGGTTTCTTCTCGACTGCACTTAACTGAAAATATGCCAAAACAATTTCTTTTTGTTTCGCCGCATTTTTAAGCACCTCCAACAACTCATTTAACCCTTGATTTGAATCATATTTGCTATGTAACTTTACATAGCGAACAAGCTTTGGCTTATAACTTTCTTGTATTTCCTGTTCAAGAATAACAATGTCTTTATCAATTAATTTTTGAAGAATAGGGAAAACATTTTTTTTATTTAAAACAGCGACAATATCCTGAACCTTGAGCGAACTCTGATGCTGTAATGCTTCGTAAACTAAATATTCTTCATCGGTTAAAGTAGTTTCATCTACAAAAACACCTGCCTTATGTGTAATTACCGTTTCACTTTCTAATAATAAACCACTTGGGAATGCTCCTCGATATACATCACCAATGGCGCACATATAATAGGATGCAATCCAAAGCCAATGTTTTATTTGAATTTCGGTAGCAATTGGTCTTTCGTCAAGAATTTGGTGAATCTCTTTGGCCTCATACAACGTTGGTTCATTCTGATGTGTTTCGAGTACCAATGCTGTATACATTTTACTTTTACCAAAAGGCACAGCAACCCGCATTCCTTTCTTAATGAAATTAAACTCCGCTTCAGAAATACGATACGTAAACGTTTTAGCTAATGAAAGTGGTAAAATGACTTCTACAAAATGCATTTTAAAGATATATATGTTTTAAAATAATAGCGTTTAGAATATTATTTTTCGTTTATAATTAGCGTAATTTTAAAGCAAATTTACTTTTTATCTAGCTTTTCCGAAGCTTTTGCAGTATTACATTCTTTAACCAATTTTAATGTATGATTAAGCGATTGAGTATTAGTCCAATCATCATGACCTGTAACAATATATATTGGGTTTTTAAATTTTGCCTGTACTTTTTTAATTGACTTCTCCCATTCTTTTACATCCGAATCACCTAAATATCCCAAATCTGTTGCAACTGTACTTTTTACAAAACATCCACCATAAAGAACCTTCTCTTTATTAAACCAAACTACAACATTATCTGACGCATGTCCTTTTCCTGGATAAAATACCTGAAAACGATGTTGGCCAACTGTAAATGTAGTATCATTTGGCATTATAAAATCAGCTCTCTTTTTTCCTTCTTTTTCAAGAATCTGATCTGTTAGTTTTATAGTATACGTTTTTATGCCTTTTTGCCCATAAAATCCTAAACCTCCAGCTCTGTCTTCGTGCGAATGCGTTGCAATATGCACAACAACATCTTTATGATGCTTAGCTTTTATACTATCCAGTAATGGCTGAAACTGTGTTTCATCCCAAGGCGCATCAAACAACACCACTCCTTTATCTGTAACCAAATACATAGAATTAGCAGAAATTAGAGTTCCTTTGTAATCATGAAAGGTTTTATAAACATAAAAGTCACCCGTAAGATGACTTATTTGTAATTTATTATTTTCTGCTTGCCCAAAAGATTTTGTGAATCCTATGAACAACAACAGCAATATTATTATTTTTTGCATTTTTAAATTTCTTTAACCTTTAAATTCTTGACCAATATTGTGTTCTTCCCAGAAGAGAAATCCCAATAAATCCACGTAATTTTAGTTTATCTACACCATCTAGTGTAATGTTACATTTATACGTTTTTCCTGTTGTTGGATCTAAAATAGTTCCTCCTTTGTACTCATCACCATCTTTCTTTAAGCCATTAATGATTACCATTCCTAAAATCGGCTTGTTTTTATTCGCTCCCGGACACAAACTACACACATCATTGACATGCTCTTTACGAAGAATTCTAATAATTTTACCATAAATTTTTCCCGATTGTTCATACACTTCTACAATCGATTTTGCCTCGCCTGTTTCATCATCAATGGTTTTCCATTTTCCGATTACAGTTTGACTTTGCACATTGCCTATTACCAAAAATAATAAGCCCATTGTTAAGATCCAGTTTTTCATGATGTTTGTTTTTTTAGCCCTGATTGTAGCGGCATCCTTTATCCCGATTCTTTAAGGGATAAAGATAGAGCAGAAAGCAGGAACAGCTTCTAAATGTTATTATTATTTTTTTGTCTTAACTTTCTGATTGTGGCATTTAATTCAAATCCCAAAAGCAATATCATACAGTTTATCCAAATATAAAACATTAGTATTAATAATGTACCAATTGAACCGTAAAGTTCATTATATTTTGAAAATTTTATAACCCAAATCCCAAAAAAGTACGAAGATATCACAATTAAGATTGTTGTAAATACAGATCCAATACTTATAAATGGTACTTTATTATATTGTTTTGTTCCGTAACGCAACAATATAGAAGATGTTACCAAAATCATTAAGATTACAAATAAATAACGCCCCATAATAATAAGCGGAATACTATCATTTAACACATCTTGAATCATTGTTTTCTGAATAAGCACCTCAAAAACTACAATTGTAGCAACTGTTACTAGTAACAAAATAGACATTGTAATTGAGATTGCCAATGCCACAAGATATTGACTAAAAAAGCCCCGTTTATCCAACACATGTCGAGATGATTCGAAACCTCCCAGAATTCCGTTAACTCCATTTGACATTAAAAAAACCGACAAAAAGAATCCTGAAGAAAGCAATCCTGAATGACTATTATTTAAGATATCACTAATAATTTTATAAATCGCATCGTAAGTATTTGGCGGAACTCCCTGTTGAACAAACTGTAGAAAATCCTGTTGAAATCCTTCGATTGGGATAAACGGAATTAAATTAAGTATAAACAGTGCAAATGGAAACAATGCCATAAAAAAGCTAAACGCAACTGCGCTTGCATGATATGAAAATGCTCCTTCGATAATACCTATAGTATATAATTCGAGTAAGTCATACAATGAAAAACCATCAAGCCAAGGTAGCTTTATACTTTTTAAGAAACGAACGAGATAACGTACTACTGGCACTCTATCTAGCCGGTTTTCTATTTCTACTGACATATACTTACTGGATTATTGTTTATAATTTTTAAAGTGCCTTTAAACTTAAATCCATATTATAAACCGAATGTGTTAATGCTCCCGAAGAAATATAATCGACTCCACATAATGCATATTCACGAATTGTTTTTTCGTTGATATTTCCTGAAGATTCTGTTTGGCATTTATCTCCAATTAATGCAACTGCTTTTTTGGTATCTTCATAATTGAAGTTATCTATTAAAATACGAAAAACACCATCACTTTGCAAAATTTCTCTAATCTCATCTAAGCTTCTAGCTTCGACTATAATTTTTAAATCTAGTTTGTTTTCTTTTAAATAAGCTTTTGTTTTGGCTATAGCCAGAGTAATTCCGCCTGCAAAATCAATATGGTTATCCTTAAGCATTACCATATCATAAAGTGCAAATCGGTGGTTTTCACCTCCTCCAATTTTTACTGCCCATTTTTCAGCAACACGAAAATTAGGTGTTGTTTTGCGAGTATCTAATATTTTAGTATTTGTACCTTTTAAAAGCTGTACATATTGATTTGTTTTAGTTGCGATTGCTGACATGCGTTGCATAGAATTCAACACAACACGCTCCGATTTTAAAATCGATTGTGAACTTCCTGAAACATGAAATACAACATCTCCATATTTTACGGGGGTTCCATCTTCTATAAACGTTTCAACTTTTAAACTTGGATCAACATAATTAAATATCATTTTAGCAAATGCAACTCCTCCAATTATTCCATCTTCCTTTACCAACAATTTAGCTTTACCTTGCGCATCGGCAGGAATACAAGCTAAGGAGCTATAATCTCCTGTGCCTACATCTTCGCGAATTGCATTAAAAATAAGCAATTGTAACTCGTTCTGAAATTGTACTTCGTTAATCATTTTGTATGAATTTTAATAGAATGCTAAAGTAGCACATATTTTGTGGATTTGAAAATTTAGACGATTTGAAAATTTAAAAACAGCATAAATTCTATCATTTACCTCTAAATCCAAAATACGAATTTCATGAACTAATACTGACGCAAATCATTGTACTTCTTTTTGATTCTACCTAACTCTTTATTTCGTCTGTTCGACTTTCAGTCTCGAATCAAGAAAGTGTTTTTGTTAAAGGACTTTGACAAGCGAGATACCGAACTGATGATGTAAGTCTGTGACAAAAAAGCTAAGCTTTATCTTTTATGAATTTTAATGCCTTAATGGCTAAAAAAAAATCCTATTTATTACAAACATTAAATATCTTTGAACTTCAATATTATTATCAAATGGGATTAATTAAAGATATTTACTCGGTTGCTTTTTACGAAAATTTTACTAATTGCGTTGCCAAAGTCATTCCTGATTTTGATAAACAACAATTTATCACACAAATTTTTGATGCTGATTTTGCTAATAAAGAATGGAAAGAACGCATGCAGCATACTACGATTGTCTTGCATAATTTTATGCCTAATGACTTTGGAGAAGCCGTTTTAACCATTGAAAATATTATCGAAAATCTAAAGAATAATAATTTTACTGATGGAAATCTGGCTTTTATATTTTTTGCTGATTACGTAGAAAAATACGGTATTGATGATTTTAAAACAAGCGCAAAAGCTTTTGTAATGATTACGCAATTTATAAGTTGCGAGTTTGCCGTTCGTCCGTTTATTATTAAATATCCCAAGGACATGATTGATGAAATGACAAAATGGTCATTACATGAAAATCATCATGTAAGACGATTAGCTAGTGAGGGGTCACGCTCTCGATTACCTTGGGCAATGGCAATTCCTGCTTTAAAGAAAGACCCTACTCCTATTTTAGCTATTTTAGAAAATCTAAAAACTGATTCATCAGAATATGTTCGTCGTAGTGTTGCCAATAACCTCAACGATATTGTAAAAGATAATCCAGAAATTGTACTTGACATTGCTACCAAATGGCAAAACATCAGCCCCGAAACCGATGCTATTATCAAACATGGTTGCCGTACTTTATTAAAACAAGGTAATCCTGATATTTTAAAACATTATGGCTTAGAGAGTACTAATATCGAATTATCTAATTTTGAAATTATCACTCCTAAAGTAAAAATTGGAGAATACTTAGAATTCCAATTTTCACTGAACAATACTAATTCTGAGAATAAGACTGTACGTTTAGAATATGCTATTTATTATCAAAAATCAAAAGGGCATTTGGCGAAAAAAGTATTCAAAATTAGTGAACGCATTTATCAGCCTAATCAGTTGGTTAAAATTAAAAGAAACCAATCTTTTAAAGTAATTACAACACGTGTATTTCATTTAGGAAAACATCAATTGTCTGTAATTATAAATGGAACAGAAAGCGAATTACTGGATTTTGAATTGATCTAATCGAGTTAACACATAAAAATCAAACAGTAGCAAAACATAATAAGTAAAATAAGTTTTTCTTAAATGAACTTACATAGCTTACATGGTTCGTTTTTTAATAGTTTTAGATAACTAAAAATAGAAGCTCCTTAAATGAGAACTCAATGTTTTATTTTAAAACTATGTTATTATTCTACTAAAAAATATAATTATTTTTTAAAACATCAGATTTTTATCCTTAATTTTACTGCCGTGAAATGGATTAACCTCATATTATCAATTTACTTAGTCGTTCTATCGTGCTTGCCTTGTGCAGATACGCTGGAAAACGAGACTATTGCGCATACAAGCGAAATAGTTAGTAAGAATAATCAATCTCACGAAAAAGGATTAGATCTTTGTGCTCCATTTTGCAGTTGCAATTGCTGTGCTGTTCAAGTTTTAAACTCAGCTCCTGCCGTTACTTGGATTTTTAATGTAGAAACTACTCTCATTAAAAAACCATTATCCTCTTACCATTCAATTCTTACTTCTAATTTCTACGGAAGTATTTGGCAACCGCCCCAAATAGTATAATGTAGCCCGAGTAATTTCGGGTATATGTGTTGTGGAATACCACAAAAAAAACAGGCGACCTCTCGTCCTGATTTCTCATTCATTATATCCAAAAAATGTTAGATAAGATTATACAATTTAGTATAAAGAACAAGTTCATTATACTATTACTTACCTTGGCTCTTATAGCTTGGGGAAGTTTTTCACTCAAAAATTTACCGCTAGATGCACTTCCTGACATCACTAATAATCAGGTTCAAATTATTACTACTGCTCCTACTCTTGCTAGTCAAGAAGTAGAACAATTGATTACCTATCCGATAGAGCAATCATTAAAAACAATTCCAAAAGTAATAGAACTTCGTAGTATTTCTCGTTTTGGTTTATCAGTAGTTACCGTTGTCTTTGAAGAGGATGCTGATACTTATTGGGCACGTGAGCAAGTGTTTCAAAGATTAAAACAAGCAGAAGAAAACATCCCTAAATATGCTGGAACGCCAGAATTGGCTCCAATTACAACAGGTCTTGGAGAAATTTACCAATACGATGTTTATGCAAAAAAAGGATACGAAAATAAATATAACGCAACCAGTTTAAGAACAATTCAAGATTGGATTATTGTACCTCAATTACAAGGTGTAAAAGGTGTTGCCGAGGTAAGTACTTGGGGGGGTAGCGTAAAACAATACGAAATTGCCGTTGATCCAAACCGATTAAATAGTGTTGGAGTTACTATAACTGAAATTTTTGATGCCCTCGAAAAAAACAATCAAAATACAGGTGGTGCCTACATCGAAAAAGATGAGTTTGCTTATTTCATTCGTGGTGTCGGAATGGCTTCTGGAATAAAAGACATAGGAAACATTGTTATTAAAAACAGAAATGCTACTCCTATTTTAGTCCGTGACGTAGCAACAGTACAATTAGGAAATGCTATTCGTTTTGGAGCTACTACCAAAGATGGAAAAGGCGAAATTGTAGGAGGCTTAACGCTAATGCTAAAAGGTGAAAACTCTAAAGCAGTTGTAGAGCGTGTGAAAGAAAAAATGGTTGAGATAAACAAAATGCTCCCCGAAGGTGTAGTTGCAGAAGCATTTATTGACCGAAGCAAATTAGTCGATAATGCCATCGGAACCGTTACCAAAAACTTACTTGAAGGAGCGTTAATTGTAATTTTTGTACTGATATTATTCTTAGGAAATCTCCGTGCAGGATTAATTGTTGCCTCAGTAATTCCACTGGCAATGTTATTTGCAGTAATCTTAATGAATGCATTTGGTGTAAGTGGAAATCTAATGAGCTTGGGAGCAATCGACTTTGGAATTATAGTTGATGGAGCAGTGATTATTGTCGAAGCTACGATGCATCATTTACAAAAACTCAAGAAAAAAAGAGAATTAACTCAATCTGAAATGGATACTGAAGTATATGCTTCGGCTTCTAAAATCAGAAATAGCGCTGCTTTTGGTGAAATAATTATCTTAATTGTATATCTGCCAATATTAGCATTGGTTGGTACCGAAGGAAAAATGTTTAAACCAATGGCAATGACGGTCGGCTTTGCAGTTATGGGAGCTTTTATATTATCGCTTACCTATGTTCCTATGATGAGTGCACTGTTTTTATCAAAAAACACTGAGCATAAGCCAAACTTTAGCGACCGAATGATGGCTTGGTTTGAAAAAATATATGCTCCTTTTTTAAACAAAGCATTACAATTCAAAAAAGCTGTTCTTGGTATTGCCGTTACCCTATTTCTTTTAGCACTTGTAATTTTTCAGAACATGGGAGGAGAGTTTATTCCAACTATCGAAGAAGGAGATCTAGCTATTAATGCTACTATTATGACAGGAAGTTCTTTAACTCAAATGATAAAAACAACAACCGAATATGAGAAAATGCTTAAAGCAAAATTCCCTGAAATTAAAACCATCGTAACCAAAATTGGAAGTGGAGAAATTCCAACAGACCCAATGCCCATAGAAAGTGGCGATTTGATCATTGTTTTAAAAGACAAAAAAGAATGGACCAGTGCCGACAACTGGCAAGATTTGGCTCACATGATGAAAGAAGAAATGGAAAAAATTCCTGGAGCCAATATCGAAGTTTCTCAGCCTATACAAATGCGTTTTAATGAATTAATGACCGGAAGTCGTAGTGATATTGCTATAAAAATATTTGGTGACAATCTTGATGTATTAGAAAGGAAAGCCAATGAATTGATTTCAAAAATTAATAAAATTGAAGGTATTGGAGACCTTAAAGCCGATAAAGTAAGTGGATTACCTCAAATTACTATTAAATACGATTATGATAAAATTGCATTGTATGGTTTAAACATAGAGGATTTAAATAAGATACTTCGTTCTTCTTTTGCAGGAGAAGCTGCTGGTAAAATTTACGAAGAAAATAGACGATTTGATATTGTTGTTCGAATGAACAAAGACAATCGTAATGACATTAACGATGTGAGTAATTTATTTATTCCGCTACCAAGTGGACAACAAGTGCCTTTATCGCAAGTCGCAACTGTAGATTATGAACAAGGTCCTGTACAAGTAATTCGTGAAGACGGAAAGCGTAGAATAACAATAGGGCTGAATGTTCGTGGCCGTGATGTAAAAAGTGTTGTAGAAGAAATTCAACAAAAGCTTGATAAAAACTTCAAACTTCCGGCTGGATATTATGTCACTTACGGAGGACAGTTTGAAAACCTAATCGAAGCAAACAAGCGTCTTTCTGTTGCGCTACCTATTGCATTGAGTCTAATTTTAGTTTTACTTTATTTTACTTTCAAAAGCACCAAACAAGCGGCGTTAATCTTTACTGCAATTCCGCTTTCAGCAATTGGAGGAGTATTTGCATTATGGTTGCGTGGAATGCCTTTTAGTATTTCGGCTGGAATTGGTTTTATCGCTTTATTTGGAATTGCCGTTTTAAATGGAATTGTATTGATATCCTATTTTAATCAACTTAAAACCGAAGGAATTACCGATCCATTGCAACGTGTTTTAATTGGAACTAAAACAAGATTACGCCCTGTTTTAATGACTGCTGCTGTAGCTTCTTTAGGCTTCTTACCAATGGCTTTATCTACAAGTGGAGGTGCCGAAGTACAAAAACCACTAGCAACAGTTGTAATAGGTGGCTTATTCTCGGCTACATTACTAACATTAATAGTTTTGCCAATACTTTACTTATTATCAGAAAGAGTAATCAAAAGAAAAACAACAATGACAAAATCTATAGTAACAGTACTTTTATTACTGGTTAGCAGTTTTTCTTTTGCACAAAACAGCAAACCTATCGGATTGGATAAGGCAATCGAAATGGCTAAAAATAATAGCATTAATTTAAAAATTGCTGATAAAGAAATAGAAAAACAAACAGTTCTTAAAAAAACAGCGTTTCAGCCCGACCCATTGCAAATAGAATATCAGGGCGGGCAATCTAATAGTAACGTGTACGACAGTAATATTTCGGTACAACAATATTTCCCTATCGGAAAAATTACCAAAGCCAACCGACAATTGCAGGAAGAACTAGTAAAACTTGCCGAAAAGCAAAAGGCTTTGTCTGAATATGAAATTGAAAAAGCAGTAACATTAGCTTATTATCAGTACCTATATGGTCTTTCTGTACAAAAACTGAATACCGAATTATATAATGTATATGCTTTATTTTTAAAAAATGCTGAACTTCGTTTTAAAACTGGAGAAAGTGGAAATATAGAAGTAATTAGTGCAAAAGCTAAATCTAAAGAAATTGAAACTCAGAAAGTACAATTGGACTACGATTTGGCTATTTATCAGAAGCAATTACAGTTTTTTGTTCAAACAAAAGAAAACATTATACCTGATAGTAATACACCACTTCAATTTACTTCTCTTACCGAAGATAACAAATCGAAGGTAGAAGGTTTAATGAACGATTATTATCAGCAACAAATTTCGGTTTTCCAAAAAGAAGCCAATACGTTTAAAGCGCAACGAACACCTAAATTAGGTTTAGGCTATTTTGCTCAAACCATTGATGCTAAATCTTCATTTCAAGGATTTACTGCAGGTTTACAAATTCCGTTATTTGGAGGTGTAAATACAGCTAAAGCCAAAGCTGCTTCGATAAGTATTACACAATCGCAACTGGAATTAGAGAAAAATCAATTTTCCCTAGAATTACAAATGCAGGAATTGAAAAACGAATTTGAAAAACAGGAAAAAGGATTACATTATTACCAAATTGAAGGTTTACTTTATGCCGAACAAATTATTACAACAGCACAAAAAAGTTATGCTAACGGAGATATGAGTTATTGGACATATATCAGTTTTTTAAATCAAGCAATTGACATCAAAAAACAATATGCCGAAACTTTGAACACATACAATCAAAGCGCTATTCGATTACAATTTCCATCAATTTCCAATAACTAATATTCACTACAATGAAAAATATAAAAAATATAATAAGCCACACTACTACTCTACTTCCAATTGCTTTTTTAATGTTGATTTTAACATCATGCAACGAGAAAAAAACCGAAGAAACTCATGATGAAGAAGAGAAAGCAGAAACTGAAGTAGCCTTAACTGAAGCACAATTTAAAACTGTTGGTATTCAGTTTGGTAAAGTAGAAAACCGCAACCTAAAAACCATTATTAAAGCCACTGGATATACAACTGTTCCTCCTCAAAATTCAGCTAAAATTGCTACATTACTTGGTGGTACAGTTAAAGACATCTTTGTTTTAGAAGGTACTTTTGTAAATAAAGGAAAAGTTCTGGCAACCATCCAAAATCTGGAAGTTGTAGGAATGCTTGAGGATTATAAATCGGCTACAGCTAATATCGAATATTTACAATTAGAATACAACCGTCAGAAAACATTGGCTGATGAAAATGTAAATCCTCGAAAAATATTTCAGGAGGTAAAAGCTAAACTAGCTGTAGAAAGAACGAGAGCTCAAGCTGCAAAAAGCAGATTACAGGCATTAAATGTAAGTCCATCTAGCAACAGCGCTTTAATTCCAATCATATCTCCTATAAGTGGCTATGTAGGTGAAATAAACATTGCCAAAGGGGCGTTTGCGGAAACCGGAATTACTTTATTTGAAGTTTCTGATAACAGCCAAATGCACTTGGATTTAAACGTATATGAAAAAGATTTAGGATCGATTTCGATTGGTCAGGAAGTCGATTTTATCTTAACCAATCAGTCTAATAAATCGATAAAAGGAAAAATATTTGGTATCAATAAATCATTCTCTAACGAAAGTAAAACAGTAGCCGTTCACGCAAAAATAAATCCAGATGACGCCAAAGATCTAATCTCTGGAATGTATGTTTCTGCCAACATCAACCTAGATAAAGCAACTGTTCCTGCTTTACCAAAAGGGGCTATTGTAAAAAATGGAGACAAATTTTTTATCTACATAAAAGAAAATGCACATCCTAAAAAAGACACAAAACACGATCATGAAAATGAATCTGAGGGAGCGCATGAAGAAGGACAAGGAGAAATACATTTTAAAGCAATAGAAGTTATTCCTGGTACTACCGATATGGGATATACCGAAATAAAATTTGTAACTTCAATCCCTGAAAATAGTCAAATTGTTACACAAGGTGCTTTCTACTTATTAGCAGCTCAAAAAGGTGGTGGAGAACACACGCATTAAAAAAATTAAAATGAATAATAAGCAACATTGGGAAAATGTATTCACAACCAAAACTCCAAATGAGGTAAGTTGGACTCAAGAATACCCTAAAACTGCAATAGATTATATAGAAGGTTTAAAACTATCAAAAACTGCCAATATCATTGATGTTGGTGGTGGCGATAGTAACTTAGTGGATGCTTTGCTAGAGAAAGGATATCTAAATATCTGGGTATTGGATATTTCGGGAACAGCATTAGAAAAAGTAAAAATGCGCTTAGGAGAAAAAGCAAATTCAGTACACTGGATTGTTTCTGATATTACCGAATTTATTCCCGATGTAAAATTTGACTTTTGGCACGACAGAGCTGTTTTTCATTTTTTAACTGATAATGAAAATATCCAAAAATATACCTCTATTATAACTAATGCAGTCAATCCTAATGGGCATTTTTTATTAGGAGCTTTTTCAGAAAATGGACCATTAAAATGTAGCGGATTAGAAATAAAACAATATTCTGAAAAGGAAATGAAAAATAATTTTCAAAATAATTTTGAAGTATTAAAATGTTTTACCGAAAATCATATTACACCATTTAACACAACACAAAATTTTCAATTTTGTGGCTTTATAAAAAAATAAACATGGAACATCAACATAAACCCGACGAGAATAACAAGGAGGGAGTAGATTGTAAAACGCCCAACAAAAACTCTTCAAAAAAAGGGCACTCAGGATGCTGTTCACACGATGAGCCAGAAACTCATGATGATCATGACGGACACGACCATTCTGGAGGAGACCAAACAGTTTTTCAGATGTTTGCTCCAGCCATAATTAGTTTTGTTTTATTGATTATTGCTATCGTTTTTGATAATTATTTACCGCAAAGCTGGTTTACAGGCTGGATACGTACAATTTGGTATATAATCGCTTATTTACCCGTTGGTTTCCCTGTACTTAAAGAAGCATTAGAAAGTGCCCGAAAGGGTTCTTTCTTTTCGGAGTTTTTACTCATGAGTATTGCTACAATTGGAGCTTTTGCTATTGGTGAATACCCCGAAGGAGTTGCAGTAATGTTGTTTTATGCTATTGGCGAAACTTTCCAAACATTGGCAGTTACCAGAGCAAAAGCAAATATTAAAACACTATTAGACCAACGTCCTGACGAAGTTACTATTTTAGAAAACAATCAGCCAAAAATCATCAAGGCAAAAAGTGTGCAAATCGGATCTATAATTCAGCTTAAACCTGGAGAAAAATTAGGTCTTGATGGCGAATTGCTTTCAGACACTGCTTCGTTTAATACAGCAGCTTTAACGGGTGAAAGCAAACCTGACACCAAAAGTAAAGGCGAAAGTGTTTTGGCAGGAATGATTAATCTAAATTCGGTTGCCCAAGTACGAGTTACAGCTTTATATACCGATAGTAAATTATCTAAGATTCTAGAAATGGTTCAGGATGCAACTGCAAAAAAAGCACCTACAGAACTATTCATTCGTAAATTTGCTAAAATCTATACTCCCATTGTAGTATATTCGGCTATTGCTATTTGTTTATTACCTTACTTATTTGTAGATGATTACATTTTTAGAGATTGGTTATACAGAGCCTTAGTATTCTTAGTTATTTCTTGTCCTTGTGCCTTAGTTATTTCTATTCCGCTGGGTTATTTTGGAGGAATTGGAGCCGCTAGTAAAAACGGAATCCTATTTAAAGGTTCTAGTTTTCTAGATATCATGGCAGCTATAGAAGTTGTTGTAATGGACAAAACAGGAACATTGACTAAAGGTGTTTTTAATGTTCAAAAAGTAGTTGCAATAGGCATTCCTGAAGCTGATTTAGTAAAATACACGGCAGCACTCGAAACCAAATCAACACATCCTGTGGGAACTGCTATTATCGAATATGCAAAAGGTTCTGAAAAAAGCGTTTCAGTTACCGATGTAGAAGAAATCGCTGGTCATGGTTTAAAAGGAAAAGTTGATGGAAATGAAATCTTAGCTGGTAATGTCAAACTAATGAAAAAATTCAATATTAGCTATGACCCTGAGATTGATACTACTCCATTTACCATAATCGTTGTTGCCATCAACCAAAAATATGCAGGTTATTTTTTAATCGCTGATGAAATTAAGGAAGATGCTAAACAAGCAATTCAAAGTTTGCATAGTATAAACGTAAAGACAGTTATGCTTTCGGGTGATAAAACTGCTGTTGTTAATGCTGTAGCAAAAGAACTGAATATCGATGAAGCTTACGGAGATTTATTACCGGAGAACAAAGTCGAGAAAGTAAAAGCTCTAAAAGATAAAAACCTAAAAATTGCTTTTGTTGGCGATGGTGTAAATGATGCTCCAGTTGTTGCACTTGCTCATGCAGGAATTGCAATGGGTGGTTTAGGAAGCGATGCTACAATTGAAACTGCTGATATTGTTATCCAAAACGATCAACCAACAAAAATTTATACTGCTATAAACATTGGTAAAAAAACCAAACAAATCGTTTGGCAAAACATCACTTTAGCATTTGTTGTAAAAGCCGTTGTATTGGTACTTGGTGCCGGAGGTTTAGCAACGATGTGGGAAGCCGTTTTTGCCGATGTTGGAGTTGCTTTACTTGCGATATTAAATGCTGTACGAATTCAAAGAATGAAATTTTAAACAGCTTATTCTATAGTAAAAGGGCGTTTATACGATTTTGTATAGACGCCCTTTTTTATTTTGAAAAATATAATTCCAAAATTAGTTCCTCTGCTTACGCAATCTTCCTGATCATTGACATAAACTATTTCTTATATTAGCTCAATATATAATAGGCTTGAGAGAGCCGAAAAAAAGTAATGTGAAATCAGGCAATTTTGGCAACAAAACAATAAACCTATTGAGATTTGGTCATTAAAAGTTTTCGAGCAAAAATTAAATTATATTCATAGTAATTCTATCTAAACAGGTTTTGTAAAAAATTCAATAGATTGCAAATTATAATTCAATATATCAAGGCAGTACACCTTCTTACAGCATTTTAATCGACATAAATAAATGGAAATAACATATACCAATCTATACGGAAAAACACTTACTGCACAACAAATTGAATCAAGTGACATTTTTATTAAAATATTTAAAGAAGATAATAGACTTAGAAAAAAAGAATTTTATGAAAACAATGTACTTTTTAATCAACTAAATTATATTGAATTAGGTAGTTCGCATCAAGATTTATTATTACAGAATACTGAGTTAATTGGAATAATTGAAATTGAAGATATTGATGCTAACTATACCAAATTTCATTGTTTTACTTATTTCAATAAAATACTTGAGAGTAAGGAATTAGAAATTGAATCAAATGGAGTAATAATAATATCACAAGACTTAAATATTCAAACAAATATTCCTATTTATAATAAAACATATAAATATTATGAAAATCAAGAAGAAGGTTATGAATTTGAATTTCAACATTATAGTTCAGGTGAACTAGCTTCTGTAATTGTATCAAACAGAGTAAAACAGTTCCTTGAGCAATATAGATTTAGCGAATTAAATCTAATTCCTAATTTTGAATGGTGGGATCAGTATTCTTCTTACTACTTGAATGCTGAGCCAGCAATACCTAATGGAATTGTTATTGCATAGGTCATTTATTATATATCTATCTCGACACCCGATTCACAAAGCGTTCGCAATTGCTGTGCATTCCATGATAAAAACTGCGTTCCCAATTTTTTAATATTAAACAAATTTATATGAATCAAAATATTATTAACCTGTACAAAATTGAATTTATAAATAAAATATCTCAATATGACCAAAAAATCACTAAAATATCTAATTTAAAAAATGATACTTTTAGCGCATTTTTGTTTGATTGGAATGCTGATGAAATCAATAAACTCCTTTTACCTGATATTGAAGAAGCTTTATCAAGTGCTACTAGCGAAATTGAAAATGGAAGCGAAACAATTAGCATAATATTATATCAAGACAAAGTTCATTTTTATGATGATAATGGATTCACTTATCAGATTACTACAAAAGATTTTAAAGAAATAGTAATAGGTTGGAGAGATTTTTTATTAACTCCACCATTAAATGGAAATAAAGTCTAATGGAAATACAATATAAAAACATTTCTGACAAATTAATCACTGTTCAACAGGCAGAATTAGAAGGGGCTCATTATAAAGAGTATCTCCAAAATGGAATAGTTAAAATAATAGAAGATAAACTTTACTCGAAAATTGAATCTGTCATTTATTATAAAGACCATGGAGAAACTGATGAAGAAATTTTCACCAAATATAAAGATATACTAACTATTACGGCATTATATATAAAAACTAGAGATAATCAAACACACCCTCCTTATATTATAGAAACTAAAGAAATTTTCTGGAAAGAAGGAGAAACATTTGTTAATCAGCAAGTAACAACAAAAGAACTAATAGATCCTTCAGGCCGAATAGGCGCATGGGAAGGATTTAATCATGAATTAGCCCCAACAGACTCAGAATATCGAGGAATAGGAAAAATATTTTATTTTGGAGCTAAGAACAATGACTATGCATATGAAATTCCTAATTTATCAACAGGATACCAAGGATATGGAAATTCTTTTGAAGTAGCTAGATTTGATCCTGGATTAAGTGATGATGATCAGGACATCGAGCTTTTTGATCGAAATGAGACTATATCATATTTAAGTAACTATTCTCAAAATATTGTAGATTGGCTCCTAAATGATGAATTTTTGCCTCCTATATCTTTTTAATGACTAAAAACAAAAAGTCTATTAAGTGAAGTCCAATTTAACTAGTTTAAAAAACTTTGCTCTTCTTTAAGTTCTAAATACAAACAACAATAACACAGAAAATCATTTTCTGTGTCCAAAAAGATTATTAAACAATGTCTGTTAAATAATCATTCCCTGCTGACGCAAACGTCTCACTCGTGAATATAAGAAAATTGGACAGAGGACATTTTTTTGATGATTGGTTGAAAAATAATGTTTTAGGATACAATAGAAATATTGTTGCAGAACCAGAAAATATAATAATAATAATAATAATGCAAACTTGTGCTGATTGCTTTTATATTACAGATTTAATAACGTTCATAAAATAATAAAATATGATAAGAATTAATTTTAATGATGATAGTATTGAAATAAAACATCCAGATGCAGGAGGAGGAAGTACTTACTTTTATCAAGGAGTTCCCTTTACAGGAATTATTGAAGAATTTCATAATAATGGAAACCTTATAGGTGAAATCGAAGTAAAAAACGGTTATACTGATGGCCGTATTGTACATTATTATGATAATGGTCAATTACAGGAAGAAAAATTTAAAAAATTCAATAGACTATATAATACTTATAAATACTGGGATGAGCAAGGTAATTTAATTCTGCATATTATTCATGATAATAATGGAGATGAGATTCAAAGAGTTATTGGATAATTATCTACATCCCGCTCCACAAAGTGTTCGCAATTGCTGTGTATTCCATGATAAAAACTGCATACGCGATATTTTAATATTAAGGAAAATCATATGAACCAAAATATAATAAATCAATATCAGATATCTTTTATTAATAAAATAATAGACTTTAAAGAATGGGGAAAAGAAATTAGTAAAGTTCCAAAAACTGATGACATTCATTTGACAAACTTTCTAATTAATTATAATCCTAGATGGATTAATGATGTTTTATTACCTGATGTAGAAACAGGCCTCTTAGATCCTAGTAGTGAAATAGAAAACGGCAGTGAGGGTGTTAATATTTCTTCTGCTAAAACTATTGTTACAACCTTACCTGATAAATTTACACAAGATCCGTCTCCTGCGGTATTTAATGGCGGATATAAAATAACTGAGAATGGGGAGTCTTTAATCGCTACAAAAAATAATTTCCAAAATTCAAAAATTTTTAGTGGACCAGGAGGTAATTACTTATCAAATTAAATTTTTTATCGTGTAGCTAAATTAAGAGAAGAATGGATAAAATCAAAATTACCAAATGTAGTAACTAAAGCTACTGGTCACTTTCATGTGGCAATGCTAGCTACAATAGTGTGAACGGAACAACTAAATCTTTTGTAAATTCGTCTACAAAAAATTTAATAGATAAAATTAAAACGGCAATTAATCAAGGGATAACTGGGATATGAAAAATACAGCAATATTATATTTTAGCTTTATATCATTTTTATTTTATAGCTGTAAACCTTTGTCGGTTCCAAAATCATATGATTATAATTATTATATTTTCAACACAGCTACAATTAAAAGCTTTGCTCCAATTGTATACAATAAAAATAAAAATTTACTATTAAAAACAGATAAAGCAAAATACAATTTCGATCCATCTTTTTACAAAAAACAATTTGATTTTATAAAAAATAAGGATACAATGAATATATATTGTTTCTGCCTTGATGCAAACAATTATTATTTTAAAGATCTTGAGTTCAAAAAAGGTTCTTACTTCCTGAATATTCAAAAAAAATTGACAGAAATAAAAGGAGGCGACTTAATAGTTTCTAAAAAAATAAAATCTATAATATTCAAAGATTATTACAAAAATAATGACAATATACAACAGAAAGATCTTCTTTTAAATAATATGACTTTTAATGTTATTGACTTTTCAGACTCATTAAATATACAATTAGTTCCTATGAGTTTTGATGAGTTTAGGGATAATCGTTTTTTACCTAAAACTACAAATAGTGGGAACAATCAATAGCAAAACTATCATATGATTTTTTTCAACAAACTCCTTCACAAATCTTTAAATGCGGGAGTTAATATCTAATCGATAGACTTGTTCAGTAAATTAAATAAACATAATTAAAACACATATTATTTTCTATCTCTCAATGAATAAAATTTAAATAACATCTACTAATGAAGTAGAAAATTATAAACTAATGGATTCCACATATTACGAGATTAATAATCAAGAAGGAACTTACATTACAAGTTCCTCCTGGTTCTCCATTGCCCTTTTCTAACAATAAATATCAGGTTTCATTAATTACAAATCTTTTAAAATAAACCAGATAAAGCAAATAATGGAGCATCAAATACCCAAAAAAATAGGATACAAATAATAACATAAATAGTATTAAAGACTATGCCAACAACGTCAACGAATTATAAATACTATCCCGCTTTATCAGATTTGATAAAGCCAGAGGACTTACCCGATTTTTTAATTTTATTAAAGATGACCTTCAAGGAGTTTTTGACAAAATATACTATAAAGATTACGTAAGGCAAACATGAGTACTGCTAAAGTTGTTCTTGTAAAAATTTTGACGGATATGACTAAGTCAGGGATGCCTGACTCTGATTATTATCCTAATTTTATAGGTAAAAATAAAATAAAACGATTAAAAGACACCTTATTTCAATCATTTGTATATGTCGAAAATTTAGAAACAAGTAAATTTACATTAAACATGTCAGAGGTTCCTGGATTTCAAAAAAATGGTACTTATTATAAAAGAAAAAATAAATGATGTAGAAGTAGATATGGAATATATTCATAATCTTGACAAAAATGGAATGGTGCCAGGAATACAAGATGTTTTAATTGCTAAACTAAATAAAGAAGCACCTCAATTTAGAGATTATATAAAAGTGTTTATTTTGCCGTTAATAGACTAAATTCTGACAACAAACCATTAATGGGAAGGTCAAATGGCATAGGGTCCAAAGCATGTGTAATATACAAAAGACGCAATATACCAGTTCTTATACATGAATTCTTGCACACAATAGACTTATGTCACACACATATAGATGAAAATGGTCTAATAGAAAACCCTCATCAAAAATATGTTTATCCCAAATATAATGCTGATCCAGATAGTGGTCCTCTACATACTACAGATAATATTATGAGCTACAATTTTAATAAAATGAAGTCAACATGGAAAAGGCAGTGGAAAATACTTAAATCAATATGAAATAAAACAATATGAAAAAATTAATCCTTCTATTGATGGGCGTTTGTCTTTTACCAGTAAACTGTAAAAGTCAGGATCGTAACCATAATCCCGTAAATAAAAATAATATCACGAATAAAAAATTAGATGAAAAAATTATAAAGTCACTTCTCCCATTAATAGTAGGCAAAATTGTAAACGATACACTTTTCTTCTTAGGTCAAAACTCTGCAATTAATACTATGAATGATACGTATGTCTACATAACAAAGCCGATTAATAAAAATTTCAAAAAGATATTTGTTTATGACAAGAATACACTCATGCTTAAAAGCGAAGGAGAACTTTTTACTTCAATGCCTATTGGAATTTATAAATTTTATGATGAGAAAGGAAACCTTATCAAAAAAATTGATTACGAAAAAGGCTTTGAGAACTTTACTATAAATGATCTATTGCTTAAAGTAAAAAAAGAATTTAAAATTAACTTAAATGATCCGATAAATGAATTGTCGGTTAGCAGAGATATTGGAAAAAAAGATAAAATTCCAATATATGTAGTTAGAATTCCTGTCACAATTGATTCGTTAATAAAAATAAGATTTATTGGCATAAATGGAATTACTGGAGATATTGCTTATGATAGAGTTTTTAAAGATGTTCAATGGGGAGACGATTAATTAACCACGACTTCCAACGTACCTTTTTGTTTCTCTAATGAACCATCTAGTCTTCCATTATTTTTAATATAAAAATGATTTCACTACAATTTTATATTCTGAGTGAATTTTGTTAAAACAAGTTTCTTAAGCTCTAATTAAAAGTTCCTGCAAAGCGAAACATTTACATAGTAATAATAAGCAAATAATGAAATTGCTTTGCTCCTATTCCTAAACTTTCTCAAGTGAAAATTCACAAAAAAACGCTAGAAGAAAGTAGGATCCGTTAAAATCTAAGCTTACACAATTATTATAAAAACTTTCTACTAACAAGCAGAAAGTTTTTATAATAATCCCAGCAAATACAATTACCCTCGACAAGAAACTTGTACTACAAGTTTCCTTAGCTTTCAATTGGATTATTTGAAATCCAAAAATCAACTCATACTGGCTCTTTTCTAACTCTTCGTTTTTAATTAGACGCCAGTTATTTTTTTCGATAGCACAAAAATTAATAAACACTTTTAAAAAGCTACTTTACATAGTTGTAAAGCAAACGAACAGTTGTTTTTTTTCTACTCAAAAATCGATCAAATTTGCTAAGAACAAACCAATAGATAAGCTTAAAAAAATTGATCTAAGTAATAAAAATATGATAATTGATAGCGAAATTGAAGCTGTTTTTAAACAAGGAAATTATATGACTTTTAGTCATAGTAATGATGGATCTTTTAAAGCTTGGACTAACACTGAATTATTTATATATCAAAAATTGATATTAATTTCGAGCATGGTGGATATAATAAGGATGATATTACGTTTTTGGGTTCATTCCATCTCTATCAACAAATTTCATTTACAGGATTTGAAACTAATCTTGATTTAATGATTCCCAAATCGGCAACAGTACCCGCTTTTCTATTTCATTTTATTGAAGAATACGATCGCTTGGCAGATTTTGATGCTGGAATTTCATTAGCTATTGATTCAACAACTGATGCATTATTAATATACTTTACTGGAGGAGCTAGTGTATTGAGAGATTTACAGTATTTAAAACACACGGCAAAGATTGGCAGGGCTTTACAGAATGGTTTATCTGCAACTGAGGCTGTCGAAGTTTGGAGAGGATTTGAAGTGGGAAGTGAAATTATAACTATCACAGCTGGAGTTTTAGCACAAACAAATAGTTACTTAATAGCTAGTGAAAACAACTTAGAAAAAAGAAAAATTATTAAAAAATATCAAAAATTTATAATTACTACAATGTTTTTGGCTGGTGGAGCCTCAGTAACAGTGAAAGAGGTTTAAATTTACAGATTATATCTGTATTCAAAGAAGAACCGATGACTTAATTAAATATATTGATGAACCAAGTATTAAACCAATATTAACTTCGTTAAGTCATGAAAAAAAACTTAATTTTATTGATACCTTAGGTGATACAGCACTTGGTTTAAGTTTCAGGATAAAGCAAATTCAATATCTCCAGACAATTGGATGGGGTTAATTAATAGACAAAAAAAGATTCCGCCGATAATAACACCACAAGATGAAGAAATACTAGCAAAAGGACATTTTAAAGCAAAATAAAATTATGAAAACAATTGATTTAAGTACAATAAATCCCTACGGATTAACAGAAGCAATACTAATTGAAAAAAAAGTCACTAACGAAATTGTTTTTAAAGTAAAAATTTTTAATACAAGCTTCAATAAAATAGTTGATTGGGTACCATTACATTCAAATTCTAATGTAAATAGTTTAGTTTATCTTTTGAATACAGATTTATATTTTGCTTCAGAATTTACAAAGATTAATCAACTACAAGAGTTTTTTGATCAACTTTTATCTATTAATGAACATATTGATTCTACAATAATAGAAGAATATAATGCCATTAAGCAAATATGTGAATCAGCTCTACAAAATGGGAATTCTCTATTTTTAAAATTGGATGATTAATTATCAGAAATATCTCGCCCCACTAACGTATGAATCGTGTTTTTAATTTTATACCAAGCCAAATTCATTTGATTTTTTTGGTTGAAAAATGGAAATTCCCCACGCTGACATGAGTATCTTGCACATGAACTAAAATTGTTTCCTAATATTAGCTCAAAAAAAGAAATGAGTAGAAAACACAAATTTAGAGAAAAGACTCGTGTTTATTTTATCAGTTTTACTACTGTCTATTGTATAGATATACTTACAAGAGCAGAATACTTTGGAAATGTTATTGAGTCATTAGGTTATTATCGTAAGCATAACTCTTTGGATATTACATCATGCCTAATTCCATTTATTTTTTAAATTAGAAGATAAAATCTTTAGAGTTCTATTTCTGGACATGAGTAAGGTGCTCACACTAAAAGGCGTAAAGTTAGAATACATATAAAATCTACACAATAAAGTTACCCCAAAGCATAAAATAACTTTTACAAACCTAAAATTTAAGCCATCTAAAGGGACTTTTTTATAAAAGTTCCTCATTCATTTGCTACATATAAAGCTTCACAATTTGCGAAATTTACTTATGATCATTGGGCTACTGATAATATCATGGACTATTCAGATGTTCAATCAACTAATCCTTCTACCTTTACTGTAGGATTACCAACTATATCTCTTTATGATTGTCAAGGTAATATAGCTCATCAATATGTTAATCCTGAACCATAAAAAAGGATAAATTATGAAAAGTAAAATTATTGTGTTAATGCTAATAGCAATTGTATCATGTAGTGGTCAAGAAATAAAATACAACTTTAAACTTACTAAAATAAAAATATCACAACTAAATTCAGACTATAAAAAAGTTGACTTAACTCTATATAATCAATATAAAATTAAGCTCGAAAAATCAAATGAAAATGATTTAGCTATCTCAAATAAATCTAAGAGTAGCTTTAAAAATTATTTTTACAAATCCTATGATTCCTATCATCTAGACGAATATGATAAAAATAAAAAATTAAAAGAAACAAAAGTAAATTTTGACAATAGTGTAGATATCACTGAAAATATTGATGAATATTTTGATTATTATGAAACCTATTTTAGTAATGGAAATATTAAATCTAAATTAATCTCTTCATGGTTAGGATTTAGTGTTGGGAAATCATACAAATATGATGAGAATGGAAATATTCTAGAAGTTAAAGATTGGGATGAAGATTATAAATTTACTTTTAATAATGTTTTAGTCTTTTTGGATAAAATGTCTATCAAAATTCAAAAACCATCACCAATTCAGATTAGTAAAACTAATACTAATGGCATAAAAACATGGAGTATATTATTTCCCAACATTGTAATCAAAAAAAATATAACATATATATTAAGTGGTCTCGACGGCAGTGTTATAAATCAACATGAGGAAAGTTTACCTAGTTTTAAGCATAAAGATTTTTAAAAGAACTTATAAATTAATATATATTCTATTAGTTAGATATCTATCTCTTTAAGACAAAAAAAAGTAAATGTAAAATTACCCAAAAGCAACTTAATTATAACGTTTTCTAATATTTTATTGTCCAACGGAATACTTTAACTTAAAATGTAGTAATATAACTTATGATAATAAATTAATAGCTATAAAACGTAGTTCACTGGTTTCTATCGTTATTAATTGTCTTTTTGCAAATCCTCGAATTATCGGTATCACCTTACTTTGCATTTCTCACTTCAAAAAAGCCTATAAAAGAACTGAATATCGATGAAGCTTACGGAGATTTAATATCAGAGAACAAAGTCGAGAAAGTAACAGCTCTAAAAGATAAAAACCTAAAAATTACTTTTTGTTGTTAAATTAGCACTAACAAGCTTTTATTCAATTGATTCAATGCAGTAATTTGATCTTGCTTTGTGTAAAAGCTTTTTTAACCAAAATTTAATCTACCTACTATGAAACACCTATCAATACTTTATTTTGCATTGTTATCATTTTACATCTCTGCTCAGGAAAAAACAACTCATGCAATAAAAATATATGTAGAAGATGCTGAGACTGGAAAAAATATTGATGATACTAAAATAACTCTTGAAGGCTTTGAGATCCCTGCGATTGTAGCTAAATATGATACAAAAAATAGCTATTATTACTTTAATGAAATTCCAACTGGTTATAATACCATTATGAGCTATCATAAAAAATATAATGAAAAAGGATTTCAAAATGTTGCAGGATTACCGAAGGAGTTGAAGTTACAATTACATACTCCTTTTAGAGTCAAAATCTCTGAAGATACCACTAATTTTTATAAAGAAGACGATTATCGTATTTACATATTATTTAATGATCCTATTTTAAATACATTAAAAAGCTGTCCAGATTTCGATTCGAAATCATTGTGTTTTGCTAAGGAATACATAACAGAATTCTACAAAAATCTCATTGTTAAAGATGAATTAAGTTTTGGGGCTTGGAGCTTAAAAGCTATAGCAGTAGAGAAAAAAAATAAAAAAAAGTTTAAACGATTTAATGATCCCGTAATTAAAAAAATAGCAACTGATAAAAATATTTTTGCAATTTATACCATCCTTCTGCTAACAAAAGATAAACAAAAAACATATTTCGATCAAGATGGAACTCCGAAATATATCCCAAAATATATTAAATATATTCACTGTGATAACCTGACAAATAATTATAAAAGCAATCCGTCTTCAGTAATCAAAGCTTCTGAAGTATCACAACAAGAAAAAAGAAATAATTCTTCTTCAAATATATATAGTGATTTTAAAGAAAAATTAAAAAATGGTCTGATAAAAAACAATATTTATAAACGTAACAAGAAAGAAATTGATCTTTTGTCCAATTCTGATGAAATAAGAATTAATAATGGAGAATTATTAGATAATTTTAATACTAGTGATACAATAGTAGTAAGCTGCCCAAAATTAAATACTATGACAAGCATACCTACTGGGCCAAATTATCTAAAACAATACATAGCCACTTCCGATGTTTTATCATACAATGAAATTACAAATCTTATTTATAAAAGCGGTAAATTTTCCTATCAGATTAATTATGATTTAGATGATATTCTTGAATACAAAAAAGAAAATTTTCTTATTGATCTAAAAGAAACAACAAATAGCGAAATACAAATTTATAAACTAAACAATAATATAGCATCTCCAACAGGTACAATGGATTTAATAGAATATTACAATTTATTAGGAATTAAAGCACTTCAAAAAATCGAAAAAAATATTAAAAAATAATTACAATAAATAACAAATTTTTTAATCCCCTCGCTTGTCCTAAAATAGGTTCCCCCTGCTGACGCGAACGTCTCACTCGTGGATATAAGAAAATTAGACAGGGGACATTTTTTTGATGATTGGTTGAAAAATAATGTTTTAGGATGCAATAGAAATATTGTTGCAGAACCAGAAAATATAATAATAATAATAATAATGCAAACTTGTACTGATTGCTTTTATATTACAGATTTAATAACCTTCATAAAATAATAAAATATGATACGAATTAATTTTAATGATGATAGTATTGAAATAAAACATCCAGATGCTGGTGGTGGAGCTTATTACTACTATCAAGAACAACCATTTACTGGTTTTTTTGAAGAATTTTATTCTAATGGTAATCTCATTGGAGAAATCACCGTTGTGAATGGCCACGTAGATGGCCGTCAAACCCAATATTATGAAAATGGGCAAATAAAAGAAGAATGTTTCGAAAAATTTAATACATTATATGATACTTATAAATATTGGGATGAACAAGGTAATTTAATTCTGCATATTATTCATGATAATAATGGAAATGAGATTCAAAGAGTTATTGGATAATTATCTACATCTCGATCCACAAAGCGTTCGCAATTGCTGTGCGAAGTTTCCCGAACCACTTTATATGAAGTTCTTTGCATTCCGATAACTTCAGAACTTAAAAAATTACTTAGTGTAAAACCTTTTTTAACCAAAATTTAATCTACCTACAATGAAACATCTATCAATACTTTGTTTTGCATTATTATCATTTTGCTGCTCAGCTCAGGAAAAAACAACCCATGCTATAAAAATATATGTAGAAGATGCTGAGACTGGAAAAAATATTGATGATGCTAAAGTAACTCTTGAAGGCTTTGAGATCCCTGCGATTGTAGCTAAATATGATACAAAAAACAGGTACTATTATTTTAAAAACAACGACCGCAACAACTACACAATTATATATGTAGATCATAAAAATAAAGAACCGCAAGTTATTAAAATAAAAAAAAATCCTGCTCAAATCAATTTAAAATTATTTAGAAAAGGAACAACTGTTGAAACAGAAACAGAATATATAAAAATTTGGAAAAAAGACAGTATTGATAATAGGCAGAGAGAGGATTCTGTAATCAATACTATACATAAAAGGGTATCGACATTAGACCATCATAAAATATTAATATTATTGAAAAATTCATCTAATTTATCTTACTCTGAAATTAGAGCTCAAATAGATTCTTTAGTAATGCCATATGGGCTAGAATATGTTGATGATCTCGTTCCTAAAATGTATTTTATAAAATTTTACGGATTAGAACATTGTTCATCTCCTGTTGGAGAAAATTCAATTATTTGCAATATTGACAAGAATAAATCTTTAAAGCAATTCTTTAAAGAAAACACAACTCGAATAAGTTTCCTAGGAACTACAATTTGTGGCAGTGAAGATACAATTACGGATTTTTTCAGCGAAAATGACCAACCATATAACAATCAATACGACTGGAAAAAAAACTGTTATATCCTACCTTATCGAAAAAAAAGTAAAAAAGTATTTAGAATAGAAAATGATCCAGTCTTAAATAAAATTATCAGAAATACAACTTACCTTGAATTTGGTAAACTTAAGTACAATGAATTTGAAATCTATGAGCGTAATCTGACCAGTAATAATCAATTGACAGAACAAATAAAAGATTTTGATAAAAAATTATCTTTAGAAGTTAAAGAATTAGATTCTAAAATAATGAATTATAAATTTTTAAGCAAATATGATAATGATTATTCTCGAGTATTGCTTATGGATTACAACATAAAAAACTTATATCTAGATAACTACAATTTAAATGAGCCAAGATATCTTGCTGCGCAAGTAAATCCTCAATTCAACTCCAGTTGGAAACATTCTTTTATACTTGATGAAGAATTATTCTACCCACAAAAACAAACAACAGACTTCCACAACAAAACATACTGTACCCTCCAAAGGTATATAGGTTACACCTTTTTATTTGAATAAAGTCAAGGTGTCTGACTGTTTCTTTATTACAAAAGATTTTAAAATGATAATGTCAAATTAATAAAAAAAGTTATGAGCTTAAAACAATCTGAAAAGTTAAGATTAGATGATACACAAGTGCAGTATGGCGGATGGGATGATGATGGCTATCGCAAAATATTATATAATGAAACTTTTTATACTGGATATTTGGTATTAGATAGAAACCTCAATGGTAGCGTAGCATTTGAAAAAGAATATAAAAATGGAAGCCATTTGGGCTGGGATAATGAATATAATCAAAATGAACAACTTATTAGGACAACTTTAACTGTTGGAGAAACTAGTTTAGCTTTTTATGAATATGATCTCAATGGTAATCAAATTGGAGGCGGGAAATTAACAGATGATGGGTATTACCAAAAAATGGTATCTAAATACAAATTAGACTAGAATGATTTTAGCAATAGATGTTCATTATAAAGAAAACATAGCAAAAATTGTAGCTATTTTGTTTAATTGGCAAGATGAAACTCCTCAAAACATAATTGTCGAGCAAATTGCTAGCATAGAGGAATATATTTCAGGTGAATTTTACAAAAGAGAATTACCTTGTATTGAGAGCATTCTTAAAAAGGTTAATTTAGATGAAATCAAAACCATTATAATTGATGGACATGTATATGTTGACAATAATAGGGAGTTCGGATTGGGTGGTTATACTTGGGAAAGCTTAAGTAAAGAAATCTCTGTTATCGGTGTTGCAAAATCTTCATTTTTTAGAAATAAAAATACCGTAAAAGAAGTGTTCAGAGGTGAAAGTAAAAAACCTCTTTATGTTTCATCAATAGGCATTAATTTAGATATTGCGGCTTCCTTTATAAAAAACATGCATGGTGCATTTAGAATTCCTACTCTTTTAAAAGAACTCGACAGAATTACAAAAGAATAAAATTCTAACCTATCATGTATCCCAACACAACAATAACACAGAAAATCCTTTTCCGTATCTACAAAGATTATTAAACAATGTCTATTAAATAATCTTTCCAACCCACAATTTAAGCCACAATAAAAGAACTTGTTTATACAAGTTCCTAGGCTTTCACTAAATGGTTTAAACTACAAATAAGCCATAATTATTAGCCAAAAAATATACATCCTGAAAACCAAAGTTAATTTAAAGGTGTTCTTATACTATTTAAAAATAATCCTTACTTTTATGGGAACAAATTATGATGTTAGTACAACAACAACATATCGTTCCATATTTTCTGATGGTACAAAAATTGAATTTATACACAGAAGTCATCAATTAGATCCTGTTACAGAAAGATTACAAACAGATCATTTATCTTTGATGACAATTGTTAAACAATATGCCCCTTAAAATACAAAGAGCATGAAAAAACAAGATGAATTAAATTTAAAATTTTATAAAAAAATAGGCCCCTTTAATGAAATCGGATATATTTTAGATTCAAGCAATGCACTTGGTGAATACAAAAAATTAAACTTTATTCAAGTATTGCCTAAAATTGTCATTATTGATTTAATAAACACAATTAATTTAATACAAAATAACCAACCATATGATTTAGATTTTCTTAATAGTGCAGTAGAATTTTCAGTATTTGATGTGGTTTTTTCTAGTCCTTATTTTTCAATTGATGGCTATCAAACAATCCATTTGAATGATTTTAAAATACTCTTACAAGAATGGTTATCATTTAGAAATTTATAATACCTCGACTATTTAGATATCCCAACACAACAATAACACAGAAAATCCTTTTCCGTGTCTACAAAGATTATTAAACAATGTCTATAAAATAATCTTTCCAACCCACAATTTAAGCCACAATAAAGGAACTTGTTGATACAAGTTAGGCTTTCCCTAAATGGTTTAAACTACAAATAAGCCATAATTACTAGCCAAAAAATATACATCCTGAAAACCAAAGTTAATTTAAGGGTGTTTTTATACTATTTAAAAATAATCCTTACTTTTATGGTAACTCACTTCTTAATCTACATTAAGTTACATTTTTCATAATGAGAGTAACTTTGTATAACAATTAAACAAAAGCATTATGAAAACTAAAAATATAGAAATAGTAGTAGCTCCAAGACAACCACATTTTGTTGGTGATGGATTTAGAGTACATAATTTTATTCCAAGTGTACCACAATTAAGTATGAAACGCATGAGTCCATTTATCATGCTCGATTATAATTCAAAGTTTTATTTCCCACCTACAAATACTCCAAAGGGAGTTGGCGTGCATCCGCATCGTGGTTTCGAAACGGTAACAATTGCCTACAAAGGCAAAGTAGCCCATCATGACAGTAGCGGAGGCGGTGGAGTAATTGGTGAAGGCGACGTACAATGGATGACAGCAGCTTCGGGAGTTTTGCACAAAGAATATCACGAAGAAAACTTCAGTAAAACTGGAGGTGATTTCCAAATGGTACAACTTTGGGTAAACTTACCTGCAAAAGATAAAATGTCGAAACCTAAATACCAAGGTATCACCAATGATGAAATTAGTAAATACGAACTTCCTGAAAATGGCGGTCATATCGAAGTAATCGCTGGAGAATACAAAGAGGTAAAAGGAACAGCATCTACCTTTACCCCTTTGCATTTGCTTAACGCAAGATTACTTAAAGGCGGAAAAGCAACATTTAATTTTCCTGCAACTTACAACACAGCTTTATTGGTTATAGAAGGAAGTATTACTGTAAATGATGATACAAATGTGCCAACTGATCATTTAGTTTTATTTAAAAATGAAGGTGAAGATTTTCATATCGAGGCACAAGAAAATAGTATCGTATTAATTTTAAGCGGTGAGCCAATTAACGAACCAATTGCTACTCACGGGCCTTTTGTAATGAACACACACGAAGAATTAATTCAGGCTGTGGATGACTACAATAATGGTAAATTTGGAACATTAGAAGATTAATTTTAAAAATATAACATGTCAAACGTAAATCTAATTATTGAAGAACGCGCTGCCAATATTGGTAATTTTATGGTTGGTAGATTATTGCCTTTCCGTGAGAAAAGAGCCGTTGGACCATTTGTATTTATCGATCATATGGGACCAGCACATTTAAGCGACCATGAAAACATGGATGTTCCGCCACATCCGCACATCGGGTTATCGACACTTACCTTTTTGTTTGAAGGGAGTATCATGCACAAAGACAGTTTAGGAACCGAAATGGAGATTAAGCCTGGAGCTGTAAACTGGATGACTGCAGGAAAAGGAATTGTACATTCTGAGAGAACACCCGAATATTTACGCAAAACAGACAAGATGCTTCATGGTTTACAAATTTGGGTAGCACTGCCTAAAGAATTGGAGCAAATGGATCCTAACTTTGTACATGTCGAAGCTGATGATATTCCAGCTTGGGAGAAAGATGGTGTCTCTTATAAACTAATAGCAGGAGAAGCTTTTGGAAAAAAATCACCAGTACCAGTATATAGTCCGCTTTATTTTATTGAAATCAAAAGTACAACAGCTCAAAAAATAAACATCGGAAAGGATTTATTTGGCGAAAGCGGATTGTATATTTTAGAAGGAAGCATAAAAAGTGGCGAACATACTTACGATCCAAAACAAATCCTGATTGCTAACGACAGTACGTTATGCGAATTTGAAATCGCAGCCAACACTACCGTTTATATATTTGGAGGAACTCCTTTTCCTGAAGAACATTTTATTTTTTGGAATTTCGTTTCCTCAGACAAAGAGCTAATAGAAAAAGCAAAACGAGACTGGACAGCTCAGACTTTCCCTAAAGTTCCTGGCGAAACCGAATTTGTTCCTTTGCCACAACCACAAATACGATAAATTTATGAATACAATAACAGCAAGCATTGACACAAGAAAATATCGGACAGAAATAAAATCGGCAAGTGGTAATATTGTTATCGCCGATGAACCACAAGAAGTTGGAGGGAAAAATTTAGGCTTCTCCCCTTCCGAATTATTGGCATCTGCATTAGCCTCTTGCACCTTGATTACATTGCGTATGTACATCGACCGTAAACAATGGGATGTTACAGAAATTAATATTTCAGTAGATTTTGAGAAAAATACAGAACAAAACGTTTCCTTATTAAGTCGCAAAATAGAGATAATAGGAAATGTAGATGAAGCTCAAAAAGAAAGACTTTTAAAAATTGCCAATAGTTGCCCGATTCACAAAACCCTAACAAACACGATACAAATACAAACCACTTTAGACTAAACATCATGGAAATAGAACAAATAAACGAAGGTAGAAAAGGATATTATAAAGCAGTAGAAGACGGAAAAGAAGGTGGAAGAATGACCTATACTTGGGCTGGAGACACTAAATTTATAATTGACCACACCGAAGTAAATCCCGATTTTAACGGTAAAGGTGTTGGGAAAAAATTAGTTATGGCGGCAGTAACATATGCTCGCGAGAACAATCTAAAAATCATTCCCCTTTGTCCATTTGCAAAAAGCGTATTTGATAAAACAGACGATATAAAGGACGTATTATTTCACTAATTTTTTTTAAGGTGCAAAGGCTCTGAGGTGCAAAGATACAAAGGCTTTGGGCTTCAAGAATGTTGAATTTCTAAGTCACAATCTTGTCAGACTAAACGGAATCGTAGAGCAATGCTGAGTTCTAATTGCACATAATTTGGAACGTGGATGATACTGATTCGCCTTTGGCGAGAACACGGATAAAACGTTTTTTTTCTCATTGTCATTTTAAAAATCTGTTTTTATCTGCTTCTTTACTAAGTAAACCCGTTTCATACGCCTTCAATTTTTTTAAAAAAATTTCTGTAAAGACGCACAACAGTGCGTCTTTTTTTTATAATATTATCATGAATTAAGTCACTTAAAATAATGATTCACAAACCAATTTACATCTATATTTTCAAATGTCCTCCTAATCAATTATATTTGCATGTAATTTAAACCTAGACTATGACAAGGATAATTACAATTTTCTGTTTTCTTATAGCTCAGATTAGCTTTTCTCAATCAACAGCAACTTATTTAGATAAAATTAGAAACAACGAAGCGGCACTAACTGCTTTCTTTTCTCAAATGCCAAAAGGCGGTGATTTACATCATCATTTCTCTGGTTCTATCTATGCAGAACCTTTACTAGAAAGAGCAATTTCACAAGATTTCTTTTTAAATTTAGAAACAATGCAAGTTTTAAAAACAAAATCTGCAAATGGAAATTGGGAAACTTTTTCTTCACTTAAAAATAAAGGAAAACTAGAATATTACAAGCAACAAATCATGCAAACTTGGTCTGTTAAAGACTATAATGGAATATCTGTTCCTTCTGATGATTTGTTTTTTGACTCTTTCGAAAAATTCTCTCCAACTATCGACGGTCATTTTGCTGAAGGTATGCTAGAGCTTAAAAACAGAGCAATTAAAGAGAATGTAAGCTATATCGAAACACAATTAAACACCATTCCTTGTGATATGAATGTGGATGATTTAGCTGATTTTAATACTAAACTAAGACAAGTAGCTGCTCAAAAAGATGAAAAAGCACTTTTCAAATCTTTAGATTTACTTTATAAATCATTACAAGATAAAAATGCTGTAAAATACGCTGAGGATTTCAATACTAATTTCATAGCAAAATTACATAAGGACCTTAAAATCGACGATGCTAATTTTACAATGCGTTATCAAAACTTCGTGTTGCGTTTTATGGAACCTGTCGATTTGTTCAAAAATCTTATGATTGCCTTTATCTCTGCTGACAAAAGTAGACTTGTAGCGGGTGTAAATATCGTTTCTCCAGAACATGGCGAAACTTCTATGAAAGATTATTGGTTACACATGGTAATGTTTAAATACTGCCATTCTCGTTTTCCTGATGTAAAATATACACTTCATGCTGGTGAACTTACATTAGGATTGGTTCAGCCAGAAGAGTTAACATGGCATATTACTGCAGCAATACATACTGCAGGAGCAAACAGAATTGGTCATGGTGTAGATATCGCTTACGAAGAAAACTCGTACGACTTATTACGTTACATGGCAAAGAATAATATTCCGATTGAGATTAACTTAGTAAGTAATGAGTTTATTTTGAAAGTTAAAAATGCTCGTCATCCTTTTACATTGTACAAAGAATTTAATGTTCCAATTGTAATTAGTACTGACGATGCAGGAATCTTAAGAACAAATATGACGGAGCAATACGTTTTATTAGCAAGCAGATATCAGGATGTTTCTTATGCAACTATCAAACAATATGTTTACAATAGTATTAATTATAGTTTCATTCAGGATAATACAGTTAAAAAACAATTACTAAAAGACCTTGATGCTAGATTTAAAACTTTTGAAGCTAAATTTTCAGAGAAATAAATATGATTCAAGAAGCGGCGATTTTATTTGTAAAAAAAGACCAAGAAAAGGATTTTGAGAATGATTTTGCTATAGCAAGTCAGTATATTAGTTCTATTGAAGGCTATTTAGGACACAGTCTTAAAAAATGCATAGAACAGACCAATAAGTATCTTTTATTGGTCGAATGGCGCAATCTCGAAGATCATACAATTGGTTTTCGAGAATCAACGGCATATCTAGAGTGGAAGAAGCTATTGCATCATTATTACGAACCGTTTCCTATTGTAGAACACTTTGAAACTGTTTTTGAGAATAAAATATAATTACCTTTTAACCGCCAAGATTTAAAATCAGTCTAATCTTTTTTATCCCAATAGCTATCGGGAGTGACAAAACTTAAAACTCAAAACAAAATATAATTCCTGAGGATGAATATCAAACTTATTGCCATTGGCAAAACCGACAATAAATCGCTTCAAACTTTAATTGACGATTATACCAAACGTTTGTCTTTTTACATCAAATTTGATTTGGAAATTATTCCTGACATCAAAAACGTAAAAAACTTATCTGAGAGTCAACAAAAAGAAAAAGAGGGGGAATTGATTTTGGCAAAATTAGCGCCAACAGATCAATTAATTTTATTGGATGAAAACGGAAAAAACTTCTCAAGCGTAGGTTTTTCAGAAGAATTACAAAAGAAAATGAACTCGGGTATTAAAACCTTAGTATTTGTAATTGGTGGACCTTACGGATTTTCGGATACTGTTTATAGCAAAGCACAAGGGAAAATTTCACTTTCATTAATGACATTTTCCCATCAAATGGTACGTTTGTTTTTTATTGAACAGCTGTATCGTGGTTTTACAATTTTAAGAAACGAACCTTACCATCATCAATAATACGTTTCTGATTATCGACTACAATCACAAGTATTCAGTATTAATAAATAATATCTTCTTTATAATTTATAAACACTAATCCGGGTTGCTTCATTTCTAACTTATTGATAAGAATCTTACATCTAACATATTCTTCGTAAGTCATATTCTTATCATATGAAAATGTAATTTGAGCTTTTGGGTTTATAATCAAACTATCTAAAAAAGGCTTCAAGTTTTCCTTCGGAAAATCATAAGTCTTTTTTCCTTTATATTCAATTTTTCCGTTTTTCTTAAAATACAATTGACTTACATTCTTACTGGCTTCACCTAGTTTATAATATACATCTGTAAAAGGTAAAAATGCCATATTCTTACCAATTGTATCTGCGTATGTATAATAATTTTGAGCATTTTCGTTTTTATGAGCAGAATCTGCTCGCTTTTTCTCTTGAAGTTTCATTACTTCAGGAATCACTATTCTCAAAGGCAAACGCTTATCGATGTTAAAAAGCCAATTGGTAGAAATAATACTGTTTTTTCTATTTACTTCTGCCAAAGTGTCTTTTCCTTCTGTTCTAAAAAAAATATAAATAGGCGAATGATCCATTACCTCTTTTACAACTGATACATTTGCCTTTGGTAGTAAAACATCTTCCTTTTTTCCACAAGAGAAAAGAATAAAAGCGAAAATTAAACTTAAGTATTTCATATTTTGAATTCTATTTTATTATTGTTTAGCCAAAGATTAAAAGAAATCAATCAATATTAAATGGCTATCTTATTATACAAAGTAACACATTCCATCGCTTCTTTTACATCATGAACCCTTAGAATTTTTGCTCCTTTTGTTAGTGAAATAGTATTTAGTATCGTTGTTCCATTCAACGCTTCTTGCTGACTAGTATTTAATTCTTTATATATCATTGACTTTCTAGAAAATCCAGCCAAAACGGGTAATTCTAATAAATTAAATAATTCCATTTTTTGCAAGACCTCATAATTTTGATCTAGCGTTTTAGAAAAACCAAAACCAGGGTCTAATATAATATCGTTTATACCTAGATTTCTGGCTTGTGCAATTTTTTCAGAAAAATAAAAAAGCATCTCCTTTACAATATCATCATATTCAGTCAGGCTTTGCATCGTTTGTGGCGTACCTCGCATATGCATCAAGATATACGGAACATTGTATTTGGCAATTACTTCGAACATTTTATCATCTAGATTACCTCCCGAAATATCATTGATAATAGCGGCTCCATTTTCGATACAAGCTTTTGCTACTTCACTTCTAAAAGTATCTATAGAAAGGAATGCATCTGGATAATGTTTTAAAATCAATTTTACAACAGGAACAATTCGGTCTAATTCTTCTTCTTCCGAAACAAACTCGGCACTTGGCTTACTCGAATATGCTCCAAGATCGATAAATGTAGCCCCATCAGAAAGCATTTTTTCTACTTGAGAAAGTATCGCCTGATTGCTATTGTATTTTCCGCCATCAAAAAAAGAATTTGGCGTTACATTTAAAATTCCCATTACCTTAGGAACTGACAAATCAATGAGTTGCCCTTTGCAGTTAATCAACATAATTTTATTTTATTTTAGTCTAAAGCTTCAAGTTGCAAAACGTTTTCTAACAGATTTTAACCTGAAACAAACAAAACTTGAAACTTGAAACAAAACTTTTAAAAATTTTATCCTTATTTTTGAAGAAATTTAGACAAATATACATCAATAATGAAGAATACTCCTCAAGAATACGATAATGTAATTGCGATTTGTCGTTCGCTTTTTATCAATAAAATGAAAGACTATGGTAGTGCGTGGCGCATATTAAGGTTGCCTTCATTAACCGACCAGATTTTTATAAAAGCACAACGAATTAGAAGCTTACAAGAAAATGAAATTCGTAAAGTTGACGAAGATGAAAAAGGAGAATTCATAGGAATCATCAACTATTCAGTAATGGCATTAATTCAATTAGAATTAGGAGTTGCTGATCAGCCTGATTTAGATGTAGAAAAAGCAACTGAATTATACGATGCCAAAGTAAAAATCACTAAAGAATTAATGCTAGCAAAAAACCATGATTATGGTGAAGCATGGCGTGATATGCGTGTGAGCTCATTAACTGATATCATTCTTCAAAAATTACTTCGCGTTAAACAAATAGAAGATAATAAAGGTAAAACTTTGGTGTCTGAAGGAATCGATGCTAATTATCAAGATATGATTAACTACGCTGTTTTTGCATTGATATTAGACCCTTTGGAAACAAAAAAATAATTCCTATTTTGTAACCTTCAAAAAACTTAAACTTAAAACCTACATGAAAAATATAATTACACAATTCTCAAGAATATTTGTTGGAGTATTATTTATTATTTCTGGATTAATAAAACTAAATGACCCTGTTGGATTCTCTTATAAATTAGCAGAATACTTTAGCGAACCTGTTTTCAATATCCCATTTTTAGAGCCATTATCACTAGGATTAGCCTTGTTTTTAGTAATTCTAGAAGTAATTTTGGGAGTAATGCTTCTTATTGGCTACAAATCTAAAATTACAATTTGGAGCTTATTAATCCTTATTATTCTTTTTACTTTCCTTACTTTTTATTCTGCATACTTTGATGTAGTAAAAGATTGTGGTTGTTTTGGTGATGCTTTGCATTTAACACCTTGGCAATCGTTCACGAAAGATATCGTTTTACTATTCTTCATTTTAATATTATTCATTAACAAAGAATTAGTTAAACCTTTATTCAGTAACAGCGTTCAAAATATTATTACCTATATAAGTATCTTTTTGTGCATTTTTATGGGAATTTGGGTGTTGAACCATTTACCAATAAAAGATTTCCGTCCATATAAAGTAGGTTCAAACATCGAGAAAGGAATGGAAATTCCTGAAGGAGCTCCACAGTCAGTAGTTGAAATGATTTTTATTTACAATGTAAATGGTGTAAACAAAGAATTTACTGAAAAAGATTTAATGTCTATCCCAGAAGGAGCAACGTTTGTTGACCGAAAAGACAAAGTGATCACAGAAGGTTACGTACCTCCTATTCATGATTTTTCTATGGAAAAAGATGGGGAAGATTATAAAGATCAATTCTTAAAAGAACCAAAACTTATGATTTTTGTTACTTACGATTTAACTCGTTCTGAACCAGCTGGTATGGAAAAATTAGAAAAATTAAATGAAGAAGCTAAAGCAAAAGGATATAAAGTAATTGCAATGACAGCTTCAGGACAAGATGAAATTGCTGCTGCAAAAAAACAATACAAACTAAATGTTGATTTTTACTTTTGTGATGCAATAACTCTTAAAACAATCGAAAGAGCGAATCCTAGTATCGTAATTTTAAATAACGGAACTGTTGCTCAAAAAGTACATTACAATGACATTAAAGATTTAAAATTGTAAAACTTTTTACCGTTTTAAGCAATAATTTTTTGCATCAATAAGCCTAAATAATGGTTTATTGATGCATTTTTTTTATGTACATTTGAAAGTATATCATTAATATTAACATTATGAGTAAAACTCAAAACGTTGCAGTTTTTTTATTTTTTATCCTTTTAAATACTTTTTGTTTTGGTCAACAAAAAGTAAAAGATACAACACAAGCCTATATCTTTTTTTTACACAATAAATTCCTTGAAGAAAACGATTTAAATACTGAACATCCTGAGTATGGAAGAGCAGAATACAATGAAATCATTAAATCGTTTAAAGATGATAATTTTATTGTTTTTAGTGAATTAAGAACTCCAGAAACTGATTTCAATAAATTCGTTAGAAAAACTGTAAAGCAAATTAATAGTTTGATTAAAAAAGGCGTTAAACCTAATAAAATAACAGTAATAGGTACTTCTAAAGGAGGTTATATTGCTCAATACGTTTCTACTTATTTGGCAAATCCCAACGTTAATTTTGTATTTATTGGATGTTTTACTGATGCTGATATAAAACAAATCCCTGATTTAAATTATTGTGGAAACATCTTGACAATCTATGAAAAGTCAGATGTGTATGGTGTTTCGGCAATAAAACGAAAAGAAACTTCGAAGTTGAAAATTAATCATTTTAAAGAAATTGAATTAAATACAAATCTGAAACATGGCTTTTTATACAAAGCTTTAAATGATTGGATTGTACCTTGCAAGAAATGGGCAAATGGCAATTATCAATTAAAATAGATGCATCATGGACTTAGAGAGAATCAAAGCGCTAAGAAATAAAATACCTATTCCCTTAAATACTGCTGTTGAGCTTTTAAGAAAATATGACAATGATATCCTTGTATGTGAAGAACAATTTCATAATGGTAACATCAAAGAAATTAGTAGAATAACAGAATGTGAAGAAGAAATAGTGAAACAAAATTATCTTTTTTGTAATTACGATAAAAATAAAACTATTGAAAAAATCAATTCAAGACAAATAATACTTACTACTCGAAAGAATAAAACTCCAAAAAATGAAATTGGCTTTATTATATGGCCAGAAAATACAAATGGAGAAAATTATAAAACAGTTAAAAGAAATGATGCTTTTATTCCAACAGCTTACTTTGAAGTTATTATAGAAAAATTTAAATCTGTTTTTCCTCTACAAAATCCTTGGAATAAAAATATAGAAGAAAGTTTTGATACTTGTGGGCATAATTATTTTGATAATAAAACTTGCATAACGATCGTAGAGAAAATTAGCCAAACAAAAACCGACGATCCAAATCTCAACTCATTTTTACAAGAAGTAATACAATGGTTTAATGACAAATTAAAATATGCTGATTATATTATAATTTATGGAAATTTATAATCTTAAAAATAAATCAATTACATTAAGAATAAACACTGATTTTAAGAAATAAGCATAGTTCAAATTTATTCCCTCTTTTTATATACTAACCAGACGTTTTTTTCCTTTTAGAATACTTTCAAGAACCAAAATAATATCTCTTTTTTAAGTTTATTTTAGCTCAACTCTTTTTTATTTATTCAAAAAACTAGTTTTCTCACCCAACTATTACGATTTCATTTTATTTTTTGTAACCAAAATTGTTCAATTTGTGACAAAATAAGTACGTCTTCAAATTTTGTTAATCTCTATTTCTGTTTCGATTTGTTTGTTTAACTTTGGTAAAAAATAAACATCTATGAAACAAATAATTCTATTGCTTATTGCTTTTGCTACGTTTTCTTGTACAAATGCACAAAAAACTGCTTTTTCTAAAGAAGCACTATCAGAAAAATTATTATCGACAGATGATAGTCAAATTGCTTTCAAAGACATATTAAAAAAATACAAAGGAAAAACTTTAGTAATCGAAGTTTGGGCTTCATGGTGTGGCGATTGTATAAAAGCAATGCCAAAAGTAAAAGAATTACAAGCTAACAATCCTGATGTAGCTTACCTATTCCTTTCAGCTGATAAAACTGCCGATAAATGGAAAGCTGGAATTGAGAAACACGAAATAAAAGGAGATCATTTTATGATGATCGATGGTATGAAAGGTGTTTTTGGAAAAGCAATTGATTTAGATTGGATTCCAAGATATATTATTGTAGATAAAAAAGGTAAAATTGTTTTGTATCGTGCAATTGAAAAAGATTTCGATAAAATCAATCAAACATTACAAAGCTTAAAATAATAATAAATTTCAAAAAAAATAAAAAACAAACTGAGATGAGAAAGAAAATTGTTGCAGGAAACTGGAAAATGCATAAAAACGCAGAACAAACTGAAGATTTATTAAATGAGTTAATTGCTAAATTACCAACTGTAAGTGAGGCTCAAGTAATTGTTGCTCCTACTTTTGTAAACTTAGCTTCTGCGGTTGCACATTTAGAGTTTACAACTATTGAGGTTGCTGCACAAAACGTACATCAAGCTGAAAGCGGAGCCTTTACAGGTGAAGTTTCTGCGGATATGCTAAAAAGCGTTGGTGTAAACTACGTTATTCTTGGACACTCTGAGCGTAGAGCTATTTTTAAAGAAACTGATGCTCTAATTGCTAATAAAGTTGATACTGCATTGAAACATGAATTAACAGTTATCTTCTGTTTTGGTGAAGAATTAAAAGACCGTCAAACAGGAAATCACTTTAATGTTGTTGAAAACCAATTAACTGATGGTTTATTTCAAATAGAAAAAGAATCTTGGGCTAATGTTATCCTTGCTTACGAGCCAGTTTGGGCTATCGGAACAGGAGAAACTGCTTCGCCAGAACAAGCACAAGAAATGCACGAATTTATTAGAGAAACTGTTCGTAAAGCTTTTGGAAAAGAAATTGCAGAAGAAGTTTCTATCTTATACGGTGGAAGTGTAAAACCTGATAATGCAAAAGAAATTTTCTCTAAACCAGATGTAGACGGTGGTCTTATCGGTGGAGCTGCATTAAAAGCTGATGATTTTGTTGCTATTGTAACAGCAATCTAATATTTCCCATTACATCATATAAAATGGTTTGAGAGTTTTACACTCTCAAACCATTTTTTTTATTCAATTATTTTATAATCATCTGAATAACAATAAAAAATGATAACCTTAAGCAAACATTTAAGATCATGATTTAATTATTCCTTGTTTTTATAATAATCTTATTATAACAGTTTTAAGTGATTTTTGTAGCCTACCATTAAACTACAAACTATGAAAAAACTTTACTTAAAAACGTTATTTTGCATTTCCTTACTTTTCACCTCTTCTTTCTCATGGGGGCAAACATTAATTAATTACTGGTCTTTTAACAATCCTACATCTGTAGCGACTATGACCACTCCAAATGTTGCACTAATTGCAGGAACTACTATAACTGCGATTGCGGGCGGAACTAGTTTTATAGAATTTAATGGCGGAACTGGACAAAATTTCGACCTTTTGAATCTAAACTCTCGTAATAGCGAAGTTTCAGGCACACACTTACGCTTTAGCAATCCTATAGGGGGTGCATTAGTATTTGCTTTACCAACCACAGGTTATAAAGATATAATTGTAAAATTTGCTACACGTCGCTCTGCACAAGGAGCAGGAACTCAAAATTGGTTCTACTCTCTTGATGGAAATTCTTATATTTCATTTACCCCTGTTACTCCAAACAATGGCGATCCTGGATTAGCAACTTTGAATTTCACTGCGATTACAGGCGCAAATAACAATTCTAATTTTAAAATAAAGGTCGAATTTGATCAAGGTCCTGGCGGAACTGGTGGAAACAATCGTTTTGATAATTTTACAACCGAAGGAACTCCTAATGGCGGTGGAGACACAACTGCTCCTGTAACAACTTTTTTGCCTGCAAACACAAGTACAACCATTAGTACTACAGTTAATCCTACCATTACTTTTAACGAAAGTATCCGTTTAATTAATGATAACAGTATAGACAACACTAATGTAGCTGCTTTACTAGAATTACGTTTAAACAATGCAACTGGCTCTTTGGTTACTTTTGCTGCAACAGTAAATGATAAAATCATCACAATTATACCAGCACAAGCATTGTCAAATAATCAAACGTATTATCTGGCATTATTACCAAATACTATCGAAGATTTAAATAACAATGTAATTACTACAACACAATCGTCAACTTTTACAACAGCTAGCCCAACGGTTTCATTTGCTTCTAACTTTGTTACTGTAAACGAAAATACAGGAAATTTAAATTTTGCAATCAATTTAGGAAGTCCAATAATAGGTTCAGTAGACTTAGTTGTAAAAGGAGCCCCTTTTAGTACTGCTGACGCTAATGATTTTACTTTAAGCACACAAACCTTGCATTTTACCAATTCAAGCGCTTTAACGCAAACTATTACAATTCCTATTATCGATGATAATCTAGAAGAACAACAAGCAGAATATTTTGTACTGAGTTTAGAGAATCCTGTTGGTTTTACAATTACAGGAACTCCTACAGCTACAATTTACATTAAAGATAATGACCGTTTAGCTCCAGTTCCTAATAAAGAAATCGAACTAAATTACATCGGCAGTTTTGATCCATCTGGAAGCAATACCAGCACCTGCGAGATTGTTGTTCATGATAAAGATTCTCAACGCTTATTTACTACAAGTGCCGTTGCAGGATTTCTAGATGTAATAAACTTTAGTGATCCTACTGCCCCAAAGGTGATAAAATCTATAGATATGAATGTATATGGCGGCGTAACGAGCGTTGCTGTAAAGAACGGAATCGTAGCTGTTGCTTCGCCAAATACAAATGAAGCCCTTAATGGTTCTGTAGTATTTTTTGATACCAATGGTATTTTCCAAAAACAAGTAATTGTAGGTGCTTTGCCTGATATGATTACATTTTCACCCGATGGAAAAAAGGTTATGACTGCCAATGAAGGACAACCAAACCTTGATTATACTGTTGATCCAGAAGGATCAGTAAGTATAATTGATATTTCTGGTGGAATTGCCACTTTAAGTCAATCGAATGTTACAACATTACTTTTTACTGCTTATAATGCTCAGGAAGCTACATTAATTGCATCGGGTGTTCGAAAACTAAAACTAACCAGTACGCTATCTCAGGATTTGGAACCAGAATATATTACTATAAATTCTGACTCTAAAAAAGCATGGGTAACTTTGCAAGAAAACAATGCCATTGCCGAGATTGATTTGACTAATAATACCATAATCGATATTTGGGCATTAGGAACAAAAGATATCAGTATTCCTGGAAATGGATTTGATGTATCTGATAACAATGGCGAAGTATTAATTGCCAATTGGCCTATGAAAGCCTTTTATCTTCCAGATGGCGTTGCCAATTATACTATTGGAGCAAATACATACTTGGTTACTGCAAATGAAGGCGACGAAAAAGAATACACTGGTTTTGTAGAAAGAACAACTGTAGGCGCAACAAATCTAGATACAGGTATTTTCCCCAATGCAGCCGTTTTAAAACAAACTTATAATTTAGGTCGTTTTAGAACAACCAACCTAAATGGGAATTTAGATGGCGATGCCGATTTTGAAGAGATTAATTGCCTTGGAGGGCGTTCTTTTTCTATTTTTAATGCAACTACCAAACAAATCGTTTTTGATAGTGGAGACGACTTCGAAATGTACACCGCAGCAAATTTGCCATCATTATTTAATGCTGATCACGAAAGTAATGCTACCAAAGCAAGAAGCCGTGCCAAAGGCCCAGAACCTGAAGGAATAACAACTGCGAAAATCGGAAGTGAAACCTTTGCGTTTATATCACTAGAACGTGTTGGTGGTGTTATGGTATACAATGTGACTGACCCCAATAATGTAAAATTTGTAGAATATAAAAATAGCCGTAGCACATCGGCATATGCAGGAGATCACGGACCTGAAGGTATTACCTATATTGCTCCTGAAAATAGCCCTACAGGAAAAGGCTATATACTTGTGGCTAACGAAATAAGCGGTACAATTACCATCTTTGAAGTAAATGCCAAAAGCTTATCAGCTCCCGATTTTGTTTCGGACAGCGCTCCTACTTTTGCATTATTCCCAAATCCATCCCAAAAAGGAATTGTATATTTTAACAGAACTGCCGATGTTCAAGTATTTGATATAAATGGTAAAACTATTTTAACTACCAAAAATGCACAAACCATCAATACATCTCAACTTGAAACAGGAATTTATTTTGTTAAAACCTCTGAAGGAATTGTCAAAAAAATGATTGTGAAGTAGTTGAAGAATACTGTTGTACTCCCCAATACAACAAAAGAAAAAAAGAGTGGTAATTAATTTTATCACTCTTTTTATTTACACAAAAGTAAAATTAGCATTTAAAACCTAGATGAAATTTGATTATATTTGAGATACAATTATTTGAAATTCAAAACAATAAAAAACAACTATCTGCTTCTTGCCATTATTATTCCCTCCTTAAATTCAAAAAAATGAAATAAACTGCTCTTTATTAATCCCCATCATAAAACCTACAAATATGATCAAATCAATCACTTTTCTTTATGGAGTATTTGCTTACCTCCTATTTCTCATTGCTTTTCTTTATGCAATAGGATTTGTTGGCAATTTTATCGTTCCCAAATCAATCGACACAGGAACCGAAACAACTTTTGTACAAGCATTACTCGTTAATGTCCTTTTGTTAAGTCTGTTTGCCCTACAGCATAGCATAATGGCTAGACCAGCATTCAAAAAATGGTGGACGAGTATTATTAGTCCTGTAATTGAGCGTAGTACCTATGTCTTACTCTCCAGTTCGGCATTACTATTAATGTATTGGCAATGGCAGCCTATGCGATTCATAATCTGGGAAATTGAGAATAAAACCGCTACTATGATTATAAATGGTATTTATTTCTTAGGATGGATTATTGTATTACTCTCTACGTTTATAATTAATCATTTTGAATTATTTGGGCTGAAACAGATTATTCAAAACATGAAAAATAAAGATCCACAACCCGAATGCACCACCTTTAAAATAAGTTACTTATACAAAATAGTAAGACACCCTATTATGCTGGGGTTTTTAATTGCATTTTGGGCAACACCTCTAATGACATTGGGTCATTTAGTCTTTACATTAACTACAACCACTTATATTTTTATTGCAGTAAAATTTTTAGAAGAAAAAGATCTTCAGAAGTTTTATGGAGAAGAATATAAAAATTATCAAAAAAAAGTCCCAATGCTGCTTCCGTTTATCCAAAAGGGAAACTAATCTGTTTTTTTTAATCATTTTAAATTCAGTAAAATACACAAAAATCAATTAATTTAGTTATTACAATTTTTACTAAACCCATTAAATTCAAAAAGATGAAATTTACTAGAAAAGCACATGCCAACTGGAAAGGTACCGGAATGGAAGGAAAAGGAACTATTAGTACTCAGAGTACCACACTAGATAATGCCCAACTATCATTCAAGACTCGTTTTGAAAATGGCGTCGGGACCAATCCCGAAGAATTGATTGCAGCAGCGCATTCCGGCTGTTTTACAATGCAATTAAGCTTCTTGTTATCCGAAGCTGGATATACTCCAGAAGATTTGCATACAGAAGCCACAGTTACGTTTGAAGACGGAACAATAACCCAGATTAATTTAGATCTAAAAGGAAAGGTTCCAAATATCTCTGAAGATGAGTTTTCTAAAACAGCTTTAAAAGCCAAAGAAATTTGTCCGATATCTAAATTATTGAAAACGAATATTACTTTATCAGTAAGTTTACTTTAAGAGAAGAGGTTCCGAGGAGCAAAACGCAATCCATACGCATGTTTTACATAAGGATTTCGCTTTGCGCTTTGTGTCTTAGTCCTTTGAACGTTTGTATCTCTGAACCTATAAATAAAGTCCCACAGTAATATGGGACTTTATTTATATCTCTTATTTTGAAACAGCAACACTTAAAAACAAAACCAACTTATTTATCAATCATATTCAAAATTTATTATATTTATGACAACTAAATAACAAAAACACGTAAATTAACTCAGCTCTAATTTATCTAAAAAATACAAGCCATGGAAATCTATAAAAAAGACAAGAAAGTAAGAAGTAAAAAATTAAAAGCACGTGTAGATTTAACTGCTATGGTAAGTGTTTCCTTTTTATTGATTGTATTTTTTATGGTTACGACTGAATTGGGCAAACCAAAAGCGATAGAAATAGGTTTACCAGATAAATACCCGGGTTGTGGTGGCTATGGAGGTTGCAGTAAAGGCACTGAGGAACGTATTCTAACAGTTTTACTTGATGATAATGATAGAATAGTATTTTATAGTGGATTTCCAGAATGGTCAATGGATACAGCTAAATTTCTAAATTATGGAAAGAACGGAATTCGTCAAGAACTTTTTAATAGAAATAAAACTATTTTGGAATATTCAGCAGCAATTGGAAAACCAAAAAATGGTGCAATTGTAATTATAAAACCAAGCAAAAAATCAAATTATAAAAATTTAGTGGACATTTTGGACGAAATGGCAATTGCTAAAATTGAAACGTATACAATTGTAAATGAATTTACACCTGAGGAATCAAAATTATTGGCTGCAAGATAAAATAGAATCAATAGTATCTGTATTCAATACCAACCACTAGTCTAGCCCTGTCCCGATAACTATCGGGAGTAACGACATCCTTTTTATTTTTTCTTTAAGAATAAAAAGATATAGTGGATAGCAGGAAATAGCTCCTGAAAAATGAAATTCAAATTGTTAGGTATTATCTCAGTAAGCTCAAATTGACAGCATTAATTCCCAATAGAAAAGCGCTTCGTCTTCGCTCAGCCTGACAATATAAAACTTGAAACAAAGAAAAGCCTGAAAACCATAAATAAAAATATAAAGCATAAAAAAAGTCCCACATTGCTATGGGACTTTTGTTTTAGAGTAAACTAAGCCTTATTTTTTAATGAACTTCGTACTTGAACTCCCTTTATCTGATTTTACTTTTATAAAGTAATTACCTGTTTTAAGATTTGCAACATCTATATTAGAAACTGATTTTGCATTTGGAACTGCAATTACTAATTGCCCTAAAACATCATAAATAGCAATCGATTGTACTTCAATATCTTTTCTGCTTGTTATATTTAAAACTTCATTTGCAGGAACCGGAAATAAAGCAAAATAATTAGAGAACTCAAAATCAGGAGTTCCTAATGTTGTTTGAAATGTAGAAGTTGCTTTATTGGTTAAAATTGGAAAATTATAATCAAAATAAATATTCGCATCGTTAGTAAACGAATCTCCTACTTTTAATGTTGACTTAGTTTTAATTTTAAATGCTATATATCCATCATTATTGGCATCATCAAAAGGAAGATTGATGTTTTCAAAGATAAACTCTACTTTATTTCCCTCAGTAATGTTAGTTACAAAAGGATGACTTGAACTTGTCGGAGCCAAAGTCGCAATATCAAATTTAGCTAAATCAATCATATCTTTAACTACAATATTCTGTGCCTGATAAGTACCTGTATTCTCAAAACGAATCATATAATGTACATACTCACCAATTAAGTTTGGAGTAATAACTGATCCTTCTAAACACGTTTTATCATTCGGGTCATAAGAACCTACTACAATTTGATTTAGAGTAAATGTATTATCATTTGGCGTATCATCAGTACTTAGAGACTGTATCGTTGCCACAAACGACAAAATATCGCCATTATTAACTGCTGGAGTTGCAGTTGGCGCATTTACTTTTACAGTAAATATAATTTCTTTAGATTCAAATGGTCTTAGGTTTGTAAAATTCCAAAACAAATTATTCGATGCCTGATTTGATACAACTGGATTTGCTGAAACAAAGTCTAAAACTGAATCATTAAAATTCAGATTAACTGAACCTGATTGCACATTATTCCCTTTGTTTTTGTAGACTATTTTATATTGAGCCTCAAAACCAGGTCTCGCTACATTTATCGGTAATAAAGTAACCTCTAAATCAGAGTGCGTACCCTTAGCAGTAATGCAAAAGTTTTGCGTTACTGGACTTGATTGCGCTGGAAAAGTAGCATTAATAAAAGTAGGCCAAATAGAGAAATATTCAGGATTTTCTAAAACTGGAGTTATACTATGTGTTCCAGTTGGCAAAGAAATAGAATAGCTACCAGTAGCATTTGCTATTATACTTCCTGTATTTGTACCGTCTGATAAGTTAAATTTTAAATTTGGGAAACCCAAATCCTGAGCATCACAACCATTTTTATCGCTATCAATTTTACTATTTCCTTGAACCGTAAAATAGGTACCAACAGGTTTAAAAGAACAGTAAGCATTTACATTACAATTGGTATATCCGTATGTTGTTACCAGAGCTTTAACCTGCTCTAACTGATTCTCATCTGCACAAACGTATTGTAGGTTTGGATTTGCAGAGAAATTTAAAAAACCTGCCTCTTTACTACCGTTTCTTATCAATAGAGAAGTAAGTTGGTTTTGAGAGCAATCAAGTCGTGCTAAACTTTTTAAATCACTTAAATCTAATGTTTTTATCTGGTTATTAAAACACTGTAGATTTTCTAAATTTATTAATCCATTTAAGTCTAGTGACGTTATTTCATTATTACTACAGCTCACTCCTTTAAGTTGCGTTAAGTCCCTTACATTTAAATCAGTAAACATATTATTGCTACAATTCAACCACAGCAGTTTCCTTGAAGCACCCAGTTTTAATGAAGAAATATTATTCCCATCACAATATAATTCTTCCAAATTAGATATATTACTTACATGCAAATCTATTATTTCATTAGAAGAACAATTTAAATAGACTAAGTCCCTTAAAAAATCTGTATTTAATTTTACCAATTGATTATTCTGACATGACAAATACTTAAGTTTCACTAAATCAGCAACGTTAAACTCGGTAGATTTTAGCCGATTATCTTCACAACTTAAGCTCTCCAGGTTTGTTAAACTACTCATATCTAATGCTGCCAATTGATTACTTGAGCATCTTAACTTCTTAAGTTGTACTACTCCTAACAAATTTAACGTCGTTAATTTATTATTGGTAGCCACAATCTCAGTCAGGTTTGCAGCGCCATTTAGACTCAATGTTGTGAGCTTAGGATTACCTGTACATTGAACGAATTTCAAGTTTGTCAATCCATCTGCCAATATCGTAGTTAATTCAGGTAAATTTTCAATTTGTAAATATTCTTTACTTTGAATGTTTGAATACCTTAAATGCACCAGTTTCTTTAATTTATTAAAATCAATATCCCTCAAGAGCGGGTTATTACTACAATCTAAAAATTCAAGATTAGTAAAGCTATCTAGCCCCTCCAAAGAAGTAATATTGGAGTTACTCAGATCTAAAAAAGTAATCTTTAAGGCTTCACTAATTTCAATTTCAGAATTTGAATTTGTGTCAACATTCAATGATATCAACTTCATCTTAAGATTAAAGTCTGGAATAATAATATTCTGAGCATATAAACCATTAAAAAAGCATAAAGTCAGAACTAAAAAGTAGATTTTCTTCATATAGTAATTTTTTAAACAAAAATAACTTTTTAATACAATAACACAATTTTTTTTGTTAATATTAAGCGATAAAACTCTTATTTACCATAAAACAAAAGACTCCAATAATCTCACTCCCCTACATTATCAAAATTAAAGAAATTCCGATTCAAGCATCAAACAGGAATTCTCTGCTATTACTTTAGATACTTTTCCATCTAGATAATACTCTTCTAAAAATGACTCTCCTAGCCCTATCGGGAGTAACGACATCCTTTTTATTTTATCTTTAAAAATAAAAAGATATAGTGGATAGCAGGAAATAGCTCCTGAAAAATGAAATTCAAATTGTTAGGTATTATCTAATTGACAGTATTAATTCCCAATAGAAAAGCGCTTCCACTTCGCCCAGCGAGACAATCTAAAACTATAAACAAAGAAAACCATGAAACCTGAAACAAAAATTAGGCATAAAAAAAGTCCCACATTGCTGTGGGACTTTCTATATTAAGAAAAACTAAGAATTATTTTTTCTCTGTTTTTTCCATTTTAGCTTTCAATGCTGCTAATACATCATTACTATCTCCTAAAGTTGCAGCTGGTGCATTTGTAGAAGAGTTAGATGAAGTATTTTCAGTAGCTGTTTTCACATTTTTCTCTTCTTCTTCACGGAAGATAGCAGTGTGAGATGCAACAACTCTTTTGAATTCTTTGTTAAATTCGATTACTTTGAAATCAGCAGATTCTCCTTTTTTCAATTTCTTTCCGTCTTCTTTTTCAAGGTGACGAGTAGGAATGAAAGCAACGATATCATCTCCGAATTCTACAGTAGCTCCTTTGTCAACGATTTCAGAAATTTCACCATTGTGGATAGTTCCTACAGCGAAAGAATCTTCGTATTGATCCCAAGGATTAGCAGTAGTTTGTTTGTGACCTAAAGATAATTTACGTCCTTCAACATCTAATTCTAATACAACTACATCAAGTTTCTCACCAACATTTACAAATTCAGATGGGTGTTTGATTTTCTTAGTCCAAGAAAGGTCAGAAATGTAGATTAATCCATCAATTCCTTCTTCTAATTCTACGAAAATACCAAAGTTTGTAAAGTTTCTAACGATACCTGTATGTTTAGAACCTACTGGGTATTTAGAAGTAATATCAGTCCATGGATCTTGAGTCAATTGTTTGATACCTAATGACATTTTACGGTCATCTCTATCTAAAGTTAAGATAACAGCCTCAACAACATCTCCAACTTTTACGAAATCTTGAGCAGAACGTAAATGAGTTGACCATGACATTTCAGAAACGTGGATTAAACCTTCAACACCTTCAGCAACTTCGATAAATGCACCGTAATCAGCGATTACAACTACTTTACCTTTTACTTTATCACCAATAGTTAAATTAGCATCTAAAGCATCCCATGGGTGAGCGTTTAATTGTTTCAATCCTAATTGAATTCTTGTTTTCTCATCATCGAAATCAAGGATTACAACGTTTAATTTTTGGTCTAATTCAAGAACTTCACTTGGGTGGTTGATTCTACTCCAAGAAAGGTCAGTAATGTGAATTAATCCATCAACACCACCTAAGTCAATAAACACACCATAAGAAGTAATGTTTTTAACAACACCTTCTAATACTTGTCCTTTTTGTAATTGACCGATGATCTCTTTTTTCTGTACTTCGATATCAGCTTCGATAAGCGCTTTATGAGATACAACAACGTTTTTGAATTCGTGGTTAATTTTTACCACTTTGAATTCCATCATTTTGTTTACATATACATCATAGTCTCTAATTGGCTTAACGTCAATTTGAGATCCTGGTAAGAATGCTTCAATTCCGAAAACGTCAACGATCATACCACCTTTAGTTCTGCATTTTACAAAACCATTAACGATTTCTCCTGTTTCGTTTGCAGCAATAACTCTATCCCATGATTTGATAGTACGTGCTTTTCTGTGAGATAATACTAATTGACCTGTTTTGTCCTCACGGATGTCGATTAATACTTCTACTTTGTCACCTACTTTTAAGTTCGGGTTGTAACGGAATTCGTTTAAAGAAATAACACCTTCCGATTTTGCGTTGATATCAACGATAACGTCTCTATCTGTAATTCTAACAACTACACCTTCTACTACTTCTTCTTGATCTGTAGCGATGAAAGTTTTTGATACTAAGTCTTCGAATTCTTGTAAGTTTTTCTCATCTACTGCATCGATACCTTCTTCGAAGTTATGCCAGTTAAAATTTGCTAAAAACTCTTCTTGTGATTTTAATTGTTCAGACATGCTGATAAAAATTTGTATTCTGTTTCTCTCGAGTTTCTTAAAGCGATAGAAAAAACAGAAGTTGTTTTACATAAATAGTTGATACCTAATGGAAACTCTTCTCCACCAAAAGGTCTGCAAAATTAATACATTTATTTGTACTAGCAAAATAAATCAAGATGATTATCAGCCAATTATTTAGAAGCAGAACTTTTAAGCGTTTTCAGAACCTCAAGTCCCGCTATCCGCTTCAATCTTTTGTGCCGAACCCCAGCACAAAAGGATTTTCACTTCTATCGGGGCTAGATTAGAAGTTTAGTCCTTTTTAAGTGCTTATTCAGATTTACTAAACATACCTAATCCACCTTTGTCAAAGTTTAAAAGTTTGACAAAGGTTTATTTTTCTTATTTTTATACTATGGCCATGACACTCGAAGAAATAAAACTAAAAATCGATACTTTCCATAAAAATGGACAGGTCATCAATGCCATTTACTGGCTTTTAAAGAAATACAACCTCAAGAATTCTAACTTAAAAGGATTTGAGTTTAGAGAAAAAGCCGAACCTAGTTTTATCCTAATGACTACCGAAGGCGACTTTGGAAAACCACAAATTATCAGGATTCCAGAAAACACTTTCGAATTTCCGCTAGAATTAATGCTAATATTAATTGCTCATGAAATGGTTCATGTCAATCAAAAGGCTACAAAACCTTATGTTCTGGATAAAAACGAACGAGAATGGCAAGCTTATTACGAAATGAATTTTAATATTCTGTTTCCACATCTACCCGAAATCTCCAACTTTCATAAAAAGTTCTTCGCCAACAAAGGTCTAGAATATTACAACCGAATGGGAGAAGGTTCTGAACTGCAACAAAAATATGCCGAACAGAAAGATCAAGTAGAAAAACTAATTGCTTCGTTGGGATAAACCATAATAACCTCTATTTTAAACTAAACAAAAATAAAAGCCCATTTTCTACAAGTAGAAAATGGGCTTTAAAATATAATTAACGAGTTCTTAATGACTCAAATTCTCAATCTCTTTTGGATCATGTTTGTGTTTAAATAAAATAGCAAAAGCAATTGCAATAACCAATGCATAAGCCGCAAATGACAACCAGATGTTATGCCAATCTTTCATTAATATCTCGCTCCCAAAAACTCCATCAGCAGAAACTGTATTTCCATGACTATTTACAAACTCTAACATCTTAGAATTTGTCGGTTCTGTTTCTAAAAATCCAGCCAGTTCAGTTGTATTACTAAATGACTTTGTAAAGAATCTATCAATTGCCCATCCTGAAGTTAAACTTCCTAAAACAGCACCAACACCATTAGTCATCATCATAAATAATCCTTGCGCCGAAGAACGTATTTTAGAATCGGTATTACTTTCTACAAATAATGAACCTGAGATATTAAAGAAATCAAATGCCATTCCGTAAACAATACACGACATAATAATCATCCATAAACCATTTACAGGATCTCCAAAGGCAAATAATCCAAAACGCAATACCCAAGCAAGCATACTAATAAGCATAACCTGTTTAATACCAAAACGTTTTAAGAAAAATGGAATTGCCAAGATAAATAAGGTTTCTGAAACCTGAGAAATCGACATTATAATTGTTGAATACTGAATTACAAATGAATCAGCATATTTTGGAAAATGCTTGAATTCATCTAGAAAAACATCTCCATAAGCATTCGTAAGTTGCAAAGCACCTCCTAAAAACATAGAAAACACAAAGAACAACGCCATTTTATAATTCCCAAATAACTTGAAAGCCTCTAATCCTAATGTTTCAACCAACGAAGCATCTTCTTTAGTTAAACACTGTGGTTTACATTTTGGCAATGTAAAAGCATAAATCCCTAAAATCAGCGCTCCAATTCCTCCAATATAAAACTGGTATTCATTTGATTTACTTCCGCTTAGATTAGTAATCCACATCGCCACAATAAAACCTATTGTTCCCCATACACGAATGGGTGGAAAATCCTTTACTATATTTTTATTATTTAATTTTAGCGAAGTGTATGAAATTGAATTACTCAACGCAATTGTGGGCATATAGCAACACATTGCTATAAACATCACATATATAAAGTTATCTGGAGTTGTTACTTGTGCTATTCCGAATAATACTAATGCATATACTATATGTAAAGCACCGTATAATTTTTCGGCATTAATCCACCTGTCAGCGATAATCCCTGTAAGAGTTGGCATAAATAAAGAAGCAATTCCCATGGTTCCGAAAACTAAACCAAATTGAGTTCCCTCCCAATTTTTTGTTCCAAACCAATAATTCCCGATTGTAATAAGCCACGCTCCCCAAACAAAAAACTGAAGAAAGCTCATTATAATCAATCTGTTTTTAATTCCCATAACGATGAATTGTCTTTAAAATAAAATTAGGCGGTAAAACTACTATTTAAAATGAAATCTGCAAAGGATTAAACTGTTTTTACAACATCATTCACTAATTCCATAACTGCTGTAAATTGTTCTTCCTTATTTAAGTAAGAATTATCAATTTCTATAGCATCATCGGCAATTATAAGTGGAGAGTCTTCGCGGTGTGAGTCTATGTAGTCTCTTTCTACCACATTTTTCAAAACCTCCTCGTATGATACATTATCTCCTTTTTCTTGTAGTTCATCAAAACGCCTTTGTGCGCGGGTTTCTGCGCTGGCAGTCATAAATATTTTAAGTTCGGCATCAGGAAAAACTACTGTTCCTATATCTCTGCCATCCATAACAATTCCTTTATTTTTTCCCATTTCTTGTTGTTGCTCTACCAATTTAGAACGTACCTGAGAAACTTCGGCAACTTTACTTACAAAACTAGAAACCTCAATAGTCCTGATTTCTTTCTCTACATTTTCGCCATTCAAAAACATTTCTCCAAAACCTAATTCGGCATTGTATTTAAAAACCAATTGAATTGAAGGTAAACTAGCAATAAGCTTTTCTTTATCAAAAGAAGTTGCGTTTATATACTCATTTTGCATTGCATAAAGCGCAACCGCTCTATACATAGCTCCTGTATCTACATATACATATTGTAATTCTTTTGCTAATTCTTTTGCCAAAGTACTCTTGCCAGTCGATGAAAATCCATCGATTGCTATTGTTATTTTTTTCAAAATAGTGTTTTATTATTTTTTATTATTTTATGTTTTTCTAGTAGTAAATATCCATAATGATATTTGATTTAGAAGTATCGATTATTCTTTCGATTCTATTAAAAAACTCTTCATTAACCATTGGACAACCCTGGCTATTTGAGATATAATAGTCCTGTTCTTCACACGGAACAGCCGAATAGTGATGTAAAACTATTGCTCTTTTTAACGCATTATTATTTGTTTGATCTAAACCTAATAGTTTATATGCTTTCCCGAAAATTCCTTTATATGCTTTTTCTACTGAGTACCTCCCTAGCGAAGTCGCTCTTGAATTAGGTACATTACTAAATTTCAAATCTCCCTTAATTCCAGTTTCCGAACCTGATCCGTGAGCCACGAGTCCCTCGTCTAAAATTCTATTATTCACCAAATCATAAACAAAAAAGCGGTTTTTACCTGACTTTATTTTCATATCTAACAGAAAAGCAATTTTAGTATTGTATTTAGGATTACTACTAATCATTGCTCTTAATTCTTTAACCTGCTCATTAAGCCTAACAACCTCATCATCATTAGCACTTTCTTGTTGAAAAGTATTTTGTGAATGGGTAAACAAACCCAAACAAAAAAATACAATTAAATAAAATATTTTCATAAACTTAATCTTGGAAATTAATCGTCAGTCCAAAAAGATTTGTATTTGCTCCCAAACTATATCTGGAGTAAGAATAATTAAACTTTAGTTTATTTAATTTTAATCCAAAACCTAGTGACATTCCCGAAAAATTACGTTGCTCTAAAATTCGCAATTCTTCACCTCTTCTAAAATTATAACCTACACGAAAATTAAATGCTCTTTTAGGAAAAAGCTCTACTCCCACAATTACGTGCCGTAATGCATTATTAAAAAAAGACACTTTTTCATCGGTAGTAGTACCGTCCATATTTGTCGTGCCTCGCTCAGGATTTGAGAAAGCAAGATTCCATTGTTGTAAATTCTCTAATGTAAGATGCCATCTAATAGGCACATTTTCTAGTTCCTGCGAAACTCCTGCCAATATCTCTAATGGCAATTTTTCATGAATTCCTGAATAGGTACTAAATTGAGTTCCTATATTCCGAATTACCAATGCCCAATTTATATCATTTTTCTCATCGATATAAAGCATTCCTAAATCTAGTGCTCCCCCAAAAGAGTGATAACTCTCTAAAGTCGAAGAAATTAATTTAGCATTTGCTCCAATATGTATATCTGTGTATGGAATATTGTAGGCATAACCAAAAGAAAGTGCTGCTTCGCTTCCTGTAAAATCCGAAGTTGCCTGTCCATTTTCGTCATATCCATCAAAACTTCCATAATTCACATAAGTAACCCCTGCCTGAAAAGTTTGCAAATGCTGATCGTATGTATAAGCATAAGAACCACTTCCGTAGGTTACCTCTCCATAATAACTCCCATAATTTAAAGCAAGACGATTACTCATATCCTGATTTAAAGTTGCCGGATTAAACAAAACCTGATTCACATCATCATCATAAATGGTGATTGTCTTACCTCCTAAAGCTGCTTGCCTTGGCGAAGGCATTAAATTTAAAAACTGATAAGTATATTTACCTCCTATTTGTCCGTAAGAAACGGTACAAAAAGTAAATAAATAAAAAAATCCCAGTTTTTTCAGCATACTTATATATCGCTTTTTTCTTTTACTAAAACGCAACTACGAAGATAAAATTATAATATGACAAATAACAAATTGTCGTTTTCAAAATTAAAATAAAAAATTCCAAATCCTAAAACTAAATACAATCAGTTTAAGAATTTGGAATTCTATAATTAATATTGATCAATATTGTAAATCAAAACAAGATTCATTATTTCAATTCTTTAGCATTTTTAACTTTCTGATCTGTTAAAGCCAGCGTTAGAACTTCTCCCATCTCTTTTACGTAATGAAAATTTAACCCTTCTAAGTATTCTGGCTTGATCTCATCAATATCACTTTTGTTTTCATGACATAAAATAATCTCCTTAATATTAGCTCTTTTAGCTGCTAGTATTTTTTCTTTAATTCCACCCACTGGTAATACTTTTCCACGCAAAGTAATTTCACCAGTCATTGCAATGTTTTTCTTTACTTTGGTTTGCGTCAATAAAGACACTAACGAAGTTAACATAGCAATACCTGCACTCGGACCATCTTTAGGGGTTGCCCCTTCTGGTACGTGAATATGGATATTATATTTCTGGAACAATTCTGGATTCAAACCTAATTTCTTAGCATTTGCTTTGATATATTCCAATGCAATTGTAGCAGATTCTTTCATTACAGTTCCTAAATTCCCTGTAATAGTCAAAGCTCCTTTTCCTTCTGATATTAATGATTCTATAAAAAGAATATCTCCACCAACACTTGTCCAGGCAAGTCCTGTAACTACACCTGCTACATCATTAGTTTCGTATTTATCACGTTCTAATCTTGGCACACCTAATATCTTAACAATATCTTCGTCGGTTACTTTTTTATTGTACTCTTCCTCCATTGCTACTGATTTGGCAGCATTACGAATTACTTGTGCAATTTTATTTTCAAGATTACGCACACCTGACTCTCTAGTGTATCCTTCAACAATTTTTTCTAATTGTTTTTTACCAATAGTTAAGTCTTTGGCAGTTAAACCGTGAGCTAAAAGTTGTTTTGGAAACAAGTGCTTACGTGCTATTTCAACTTTTTCTTCTATTGTATATCCAGACATTTTAATTACTTCCATTCTGTCTTTTAATGCTGGTTGAATAGCCGACATATTATTAGAAGTAGCAATAAACATTACTTTCGATAAGTCATATCCCATTTCTAGGAAGTTATCATAAAAAGCACTGTTTTGTTCCGGATCTAAAACCTCTAATAAAGCTGATGATGGATCACCACTATTACTATTTGATAGTTTATCGATTTCATCTAAGACAAATACTGGATTAGAAGTTCCTGCTTTTTTCAAGCTTTGAATTATTCTACCTGGCATTGCTCCAATATACGTTTTTCTGTGTCCACGAATCTCTGCTTCGTCACGTAAACCACCAAGTGAAATACGCACATATTCTCTACCCAGAGCTTCGGCAACAGATCTTCCTATCGAAGTTTTACCAACTCCCGGAGGTCCTGTCAAACATAGAATTGGTGATTTCATATCATTTCGCAATTTTAAAACTGCCAAATGCTCTATCATTCTTTTCTTCACTTCTTCTAAACCAAAATGATCTCTATCAAGAACTTTTTGAGCTTGTTTTAAATCAAAATTATCTTTAGAGAAGGTTCCCCAAGGCAATTCTAAAAACAACTCTAAGTAGTTTCTTTGAATACCAAAATCTGGTGATTGTGGATTCATTCTGCGCATTTTTGACAGTTCTTTCTCGAAATGTTTTTGCGTTTTTTCATCCCAAACTTTCTCTTTGGCTTTTTGGCTCATTTCGTCCATTTCTTCCTCCTGCGAAACGCCTCCCAATTCTTCTTGAATGGTTTTCATTTGCTGATGCAAGAAATATTCACGTTGTTGCTGATCTAAATCAAATCGAACTTTCGACTGAATGTCGTTTTTCAATTCTAATTTTTGCAACTCAACATTCATGTAACGCAATGTTTCAAGCGCACGATCTTTTAAGCCATTTATCGATAATAAATCTTGTTTCTCTTTTACCGACAAATTCATATTCGATGAAACAAAATTGATTAAAAACGATTGGCTTTCAATATTTTTAATTGCAAATGTTGCTTCCGAAGGAATACTAGGACTTTCTTTAATGATTTGAATTGCTAATTCTTTTATCGAATCTACAATAGCATTAAACTCCGTATCGTTTTTCTCTGGACGTGTTTCCTCAACATCTTTTACATTTGCAGTGATATAAGGCTCTTCTGAAATTACTTCAGCAATTTCGAAACGCTTTTTACCCTGCAAAATAACTGTGATATTTCCGTCAGGCATTTTTAGTACTCGAAGAATTCTCGCAACCGTTCCTACCTTATTGATATCATCTTTAGATGGATCTTCATCTTCTTCATTTATCTGAGAAACGACACCAATGATTTTATCTCCAGCATTTGCATCGTTTATAAGCTTTATAGATTTATCTCTACCGGCAGAAATCGGAATAACAACTCCTGGAAATAAAACAGTGTTGCGTAAAGGCAAAATTGGTAACGAAAAGGGCAACTCTTCGTTATTCATTTCTTCCTCATCTTCGGGAGTTAATAATGGTATTAAATCGGCTTCAGAATCAAATTCCTGAAGTGACAAATTGTCAATAGTAAGTATTTTATGATTTGACATAGTATAATATAAGTCGTTTTGTCATTAAAAAATAAATTCATATTACAAATTATGGGATAAGCCCGTTAGGTTTTAAGTAAAACCTCTACAAGCACCCTATTTATTTGCACAACAATAAAAATAGACAATCATTGTGCCAAAACAGATATAAACAAGAATTTTGATTTATAAACTAATCTTAATCATTGTCAGATTATGCAATTTTAAATTAATTTATAGTTCTGAAAAAATTGAAGATACTTTTTTGTTTTTATTTTCAGATATAATAATTATTTCAAACTATAAGTAAGCAACTCTGTAGTACTGTCTTTGGTTGCCATTTTTATAATACCTATATTTTTTGAAACCCAATAATCTACATACGATGTATAAGCTGAGGCTTCTCCTATTTCTACCACTACCTCAATAGTTTGCTGTACAACTCTAAATTTAATCACATCCTTATATTTTACTCCTTTAACTGCTAAGGAAATTCCTTTTTCAAGAATCGTACCTGTATAATCCACTGAAGTATCTACAGTTGGATTTTGTGATGAATTATATGTTGTTTTATAAGTAAAACGCCCAGTCCATGATTTATTTATATCTAAATAGTCTTTTAAGAAAAGAAACTCATATGGGGTTATTTCACCTTTAATGTCTCCTTGCTCAAAATGAAGTTTATCCATTTTAATATAATACTCTCCATTCTCTTTTCGTAAAGAATAAGAAGCTGTACTCATAATTCCTTCGCCTACCCCTACAAATTCATTAAATTTATAATAAGTCTGACCGTTTACACTTTCAGAAGAAATAATTTTCATGGCAGATTCATTTCCATTAAAACTCGATATCCATTGATTTCCTATAGCGGTTGGCCAATAATCTCCTGCAAGACTCTTACTATCAACATCCTCTACAGAATCGCTTTGACAAGAAGTAACAAGAAAAACTGAAATAAAGAACGGCAGAGTAAAAACATTTTTTAAATCTTTCATAAATAGTAATTCATTTATATCCAGCTTCAAAAATAACATGAAAAATTCTATTTTTAAACTATTTTTTAATCAACTTTTTCTTAATGTCATTTTTAACTTAAATCTTTGTAACCAATATCCAATAATCGTTACTAATATAACTATGAAGCACTTAAATGTTTTTTTTTTTGAAATAGAAATAATTAATGATTATATTTTTTAAATAAAAAAATCAAAAAGTGTAACAAACCAAAATAAACAAAGTCATTACTAAAAACCATTAGACGCTACTTGAATATAACTAACCAAAATATCGAAGAATTAATAACATTGTGCAAACAAAAGAATCAAAAAGCACAATTTGAAGTATACAACAGGTACTGTAAGGCTATGTATAATGTTGCCTATCGTATTGTAAAAGACGAACACTATGCTCAAGATGTTATGCAAGAAGGTTTTCTTAAAGCATTTACCAAAATTGATGACTATAAGCAGGAGGTCGCTTTTGGTGCTTGGCTCAAGAAAATCGTAGTAAATTATAGTATAGATTTTTACAAAAAGAATAATAAATTTCAAGTAGAAGATCTTAGCAAAACACTATACAAAATTGAAGAAAATGATAGTTTCTTTCTTGAAAATATAGATTTAGATTCCCTTAAAGTGAAACAAGTCATGGATGCTATTCTGGATTTAAAAGATAACTATCGGATGGTTTTAACCTTATTTTATATTGAAGGGTACGATCAAGAAGAAATAAGTGAAATACTTACTATTAGCTATGCCAATTGCCGGACCACATTGAACAGGGCTAAAAATAGTTTACGGAAAAAGTTAGAAGATAATGAAATTACCTCTAAGAAAAACCTTGTGTAAACAAACATTAACAAATACAAAGAAAGAGACACTAGAAATCTCCTCTAGAAAATAAAATTCAGATACATGAAAAAGGAAAATGACGAATTAGGCCAATTATTTGAAAAATTTGAAAACCAGTGGGATATTCAAGAAATGAAACCCCAGCATGAGGCAGATTTTTTAAGTAAGTTGAATAAAACAAAACCTAAAAAGAATTACACGATTACATATGCTATTGCTGCTTCAATAGTACTTATGTTAGGAGTTTCTGTTTTTTTTAATTTAAATGATAAGCCAAAAGAATTAAAATTTGCATCGCAAGAAACCAAAAGAACAGATTCTATTTTTAGCGTTTTAATTGCTGATGAACTTGAAAAACTTCATGATAAGAAATCTCCAGAAAATGAACAAATCATCGGGGATGCTCTTAAACAAATGAAAACAATGGATAATGATTATGCAAAAATCATTACCGAATTACAAAAAAACGGAGAAAACAAACAGATTATTTATGCTATGATTAGCAATTTACAAACCCGTATTTCATTCTTGCAAAATGTATTGACACGTATTGAAGAAAATGAAAAATTTAAAAACAGCACCCATGAAAAAACACTATAACATACTTATTTTATTTCTGATAATTCCTTTTTTAGGATTTGCAAACGACGATAGTTATTCGACAAAACAAAAAACTATTAAGAAAACCTATATCGTTAATTCTGATGCTGGTATAAACATAGACAATAAATACGGAAATATCTCTGTATCAACATGGGATGAAGATCAGATTGACCTTGAAGTGATCATAAAAGTTTCTGGTAGCAATGAAAAATGGGTAAACGAAAAATTAAACAACATTAATATCGACATTACAGCATTAAAATCAATGGTAACCGCTAGTACCAACATTGGAAAATCAACATACAAAAGCACAGGAAGTAGCAACAATTTTGAGATTAATTATACTCTAAAAATACCAAAAAATGGAACTGTAAAACTGAATAACAAATATGGTAATATTACAATGGGTGATTTAGCGTCAACTGCAAATATCTTTTGTAAATATGGCAAAATAAACCTTGGAAAACTAAACGGAAATACTAATACAGTCGAAATACAATATTGCCAAAACTCTACTATTAGTTATATCAAGAACGGAGATATCAAAGCTAAATATTCTGGATTAAAAATCAATGACGCTCCAAAGATAAACCTTGAGACTAGTTATACTGATGTTACTATTGGTGGCAGTCAAGTTATCAAATATAATAGTAGGTATGGAACATTTAAATTCCAGAAAATGGGCACAGTTACCGGTTCAGGAAACTATTTAACGGTTAATATTGGTGAAATTTTAAATACATTAAGTGTTGATCTTAATTACGGAAGTCTGTCTGTAGGTATCATAAACGAAAAAGCTAACAATATAAATGTTTCCTCTGGCTACTCAGACGTGTCATTAGGATATGATAGTAACTATGCATTTGATTTTGATATTTCAACAAGATATTCTGGCATAAAAACAGATTCTTCAATGCAAATTTCCAATAATGAAGAAAAAAGCAACTCCAAAAAAGTTAGTGGCTTTTATAAGAAAAAAAATCAGAACAAAGTAGTTCTTAGCTCAAACTATGGAAACATCACATTAGTTAAAAAACAATAACCATAAAATCAATCAAAAAATGAAAAAATCAATTCAATTACTCGTTTGTAGCGCATTCTTTTTAACAACAATAGCCCATGCACAATGGTCTAATGAGCGCATAAAAGGAAATGGAAAAGTTGTAACTAACACTCGATCAACTACTAATTATGATGAAATTAAAGTTATGGGATCTTTTGATGTCGATTTAGTTTCTGGAAAAGAAGGTGCAATTGTAGTAAAAGCCGAAGAAAATTTACATCCTTATATTAAAATTGAAGTTGATGGCAATGTACTAAAAGTGTACACTGAAAAAAATAAAAACATTAATGCAAGCATTGGTAAAAAAATTCAGATTACCATTCCTTTCGAGAAAATATCTAATGTTTCCCTTTCTGGTTCAGGCGATGTAACTTCTAAGAATACTATAAAATCTGATGTTTTCTCTGCATCACTATCTGGTTCTGGCGACTTAAATCTAGACGTTGATTTAGATACTTTTAATCTTGTTATAAGTGGTTCTGGAGATGCTGTTGTAAAAGGAAATACAGGAAATTTCAAAAGCAAATTATCAGGCTCTGGTGATATTGATGCCTCTTCATTAAAAGCTAAAAATGTAGACTTTACTATATCTGGGTCTGGTGATAGTAAAATCTTTTGTAGTGAAAACCTAAAAGCAAGGGTATCTGGTTCTGGAGACATAAAATACAAAGGTGACCCTAAAACAAAAGACACCAAAGTAAGTGGATCAGGAAGTATTTCAAAAGCTTAAACATAAAACTAGTAGGAAAGCAATAATTATTAAAATATAGTATTGCTTTTTTATTAAACATCACTTTTTATCCACAACGCTGCTAAAAATTTCGTACCCATAAAATAAAGAGCTAGTAATCGTTTTCTCCAAAAACATTCAAACTAGATTCATTAAGCAAATTAGCCAAGAAATGCTAAAAAGGAATTTTGAATAACTATTTTTTACTTCGCCATGCATAAAAAAATTATGGCGAAGTAATTTTTAAGTAATGATTTATTTATCTAAAGTTACTGTTTTAGGTATTCTTCTCAATAAGAATATTGCTACTATAAAAAATAGCCCTAAAATTACAATTGCTGCACGCGGACTTCCTGTCATTTGATCAATAATACCATACACACACATTCCGATTACAATACCTATTTTTTCAGCAACATCATAAAAACTAAAAAATGAAGTTGTATCTTCTGTTACTGGCAATAATTTTGAATAAGTAGAACGTGATAAAGCTTGAATTCCCCCCATAACAAGTCCTGCCACCGTTGCCATTGCGTAAAAATGTATTGGCAAAGTAACAAAGTAGGCTCCAACGCAACAAAGTATTGCCCAAACAATATTAATAACAATTAAAGTCGGGATATTACCAAATTTAGCCGATGCTCTTGAAGTTATAACTGCCCCAATAACCGCTACTAATTGTATTAATAAAATACAAATAATTAAGCCAATTGTCCCCTCTTCTTTCGTTGGCCATTGCACTTCCTGCGCTCCAAAATAAGTAGCTACAAGCATTACTGTCTGCACAGCCATACTCGAAACAAAAAAACCTCCTAAATAGCGTTTTAATGGAATATTCACACTCAATAAAGCCCAAACCTTCTTTAGTTCTTTAAATCCATTAAATAGTATCTGTTTAGATAATTTCTGACTAGTTTCTCTGCTTCCCTTTGGTAAATAGTAATACGTATATTGGCTGAATAATATCCACCAAACTCCTACCATTAAAAATGAATAGCGCATTGCTTTCATTGCTGCTTCACCATCTGTACCTGTGATTCCAAAAAGCTTTGGCTTCATAATCATAGCCAAATTGATTACCAACAAAATTACACTTCCAATATATCCTAAAGAATATCCTTTAGCGCTAATTTTATCTTGCTGTTCTACAAAAGCAATATCTGGCAAATAGGAATTATAAAAAACTAAACTTCCCCAATAACCCAATAGTCCTAAAAAATAAAATGCCAATCCAACATATATATTTTCCAGATTAAACCAATATAATCCCATACAAGACAAGGCTCCTAAATAACAGAAAAACTTCATGAAAGATTTTTTATTTCCCACATAATCTGCAATTCCTGATAATAAAGGCGAAATAAAAGAAACAACTAAAAAAGCCATTGCAGTCACAAAACTTATCAAAGCCGAATTTTTAAGATCCATTCCAAAAACATGAATATAATGTTCCCCTTCAGAAAATAAAGCTTCGTAAAATATTGGAAATACTGCCGATGCAATAGTAAGAGTATAAACTGAATTTGCCCAATCATAAAATGCCCATGCATTTAGCAGTTTCTTATCCCCTTTTGGTAAGTTTTTCATAGAAATAGTATCGTTAATAGGCTACGAATTTATCTAAATTTTATTATAATCGAATAAATTTTTAAGAAATCAATATATTAAGAAATCATCAATCAACTTAATCAACTGAACAATAGCCTCCTAAAAAACAAAGCTATCTTAAGAAAGATAGCTTGATTGAAAATTAATGATTTTAGAAATCAAAAAATATATTCTCGTTATTTGATTATACCTACTTTAAGCGCCGTTGCTTTTGCTTGAGGAATTAATGTACTTAAATTAGCAACTCTGGTTGCATCAGACGGGTGTGTACTCAAAAACTCTGGTGTTTTCCCAGATGATTGAGCTGCCATTCTTTTCCAAAAAGCAATAGATTCATCTGGATTGTATCCTGCAATTGCCATAAGAGTTAATCCAATTTTATCAGCTTCACTTTCGTTATTTCTGCTAAATGGCAACATCACTCCTACTTGCGATCCTATTCCATAATATTTCTGCCACATTTGTTGTGTCTCTGCACTTTGATTGCCTGTTACTGCAGCAACACCAACAGCACCTAACTGTTGCAACTGGGCCGCACTCATACGTTGTGCTCCGTGATTTGCCAATGCATGTGAAACTTCGTGCCCTAAAACGGTTGCTAAACCTGCATCGTCTTTGGTTACTGGTAGAATTCCTGAATAAACAACAATTTTACCTCCTGGCATACACCAAGCATTTACTTCTTTATTATCAACTAGTTTATATTCCCAGCGGTAATCTTTAAGATATTGTGATTGACCTAAATAGGCTAAATATTTTTCGGCTGCCGCCTTTATTTTCATACCAACATTTTCAACTCTTTTGGCATCGGCAGTACCTGTAATGACTTTATTTTCTTTAAGAAAGGTATTGTACTGCTGAAACGAAGATGGAAACAGCTCGCTATTAGAAACAAAATTAAGACTCTTTTTTCCTGTAACAGGATTAACTGCACATGAATACACCGTAGCTATAGTGAAAATTCCCAATAATAATTTATTTCTCATGACTTTTAGATTTAATAACAAACAAAAATACAATTATTCTAAATTCATTTTTTATACAATTCGTTTAAAAAATATCATAATTAAAATTATTCGCTATAGTTACTGTCTTAACTAGCTAAGTAGAATTCGAAAAAATGGCATTCCCTACACAAAAGTATAGCATCCATACGTATCGAGATAGAACAGATATTCAAAGATTAATCGAGATTTTTTTTTCGCATTGCCTTATTGATTTGTTTTAAGCGGAACGTCTTTTTCAGCCTTTGTAAACTATGTCTCTATGTGTGAAAATAATTCCCCCAAACAGATTGTCTAAATAAACTCCAACTTACCAATACATTTTATTAATTGTCTTACTTTTATATTTTTAAATCCAACTATTCTAAAAGCGCTATAAAACTTATTATAATGTCAAAAAAAACATCTAATCCCACAGAATCACTAAAAATTCCTCGATTTATAATAACTACAGGTAAATTCCTTTCTTTTATTTCGCCTAAACTAGCCACTTCATATGCTACAAAACTTTTTATAACTCCAATAAAGCATAAGGTTCCTAAAAGAGAATTGGAAATGGACCGCAAAAGCATCCAGAATACTATAAAAGTACCCGCAATAAATAGCGAAATTGTTGTCTATAAATATGGAAAAAGCGACAAGAGAGTACTTTTAGTTCACGGTTGGTCTGGTCGAGGCACACAATTATTTAAGATTGCCGACGAGCTCCTTAAACATGGTTACCAAACTATTAGTTTTGATGCGCCTGCTCATGGAAAATCTCCTGGTAAAACCACACATATGGTCGACTTTATTGCTTCAATTTTAGAAATTGAAAAACAATACGGCCCATTTGAAGCCGCCGTTGGACATTCATTAGGAGGCATGTCTGTTTTAAATGCTATAAAACAAGGGTTAAATGTGAATCGTGCAGTTATTATTGGCAGTGGCGACATCGTTCAGGACATTATTGATGATTTTGTCGCTAAACTAGAATTAAAACCAGATATCAGTACTCGCCTACGAAACTATTTTGAAAATAAATACAACATAAAAATGAATGATTTTTCAGCATATGTAGCAGCGGCATCTGTAAATATTCCTGTTTTGGTTATTCATGATAAAGATGATCCAGAAGTTGCTGTAAAAGCTGGAATTCATATAAATGAACATTTAAAAAACAGCACATTGCTATTAACGGAGGGATTAGGACATCGTAAAATTTTAGGCAATTCGAATGTTATTAATAAAACAGTACAATTTATTGAACATAAGTAACTAATTTTGTTAGTCTTACTTTTTGACAAAAAAATAAAAAACAATGAAATATCCAATCGAAAAAACAGAACAGGAATGGAGAGAGCAACTTGGCAATGACCGTTACCATGTACTCCGCCAAAAAGGAACCGAACGCCCACATACTGGAGAATATAACCTTCATTTTGAAAATGGAGTTTATTGTTGTGGAGCTTGTAATGAGCCATTGTTTGAGAGTAATTCGAAATTTGATGCACACTGCGGATGGCCTTCATTTGACGAATCGATACCTGGTAAAGTCGAATATATTTCGGATGTAAGCCACGGAATGAAACGTACTGAAATTTTATGTGCAAATTGCGGAAGTCACTTAGGACATGTATTCGATGACGGTCCAACCAAAACTGGACAACGCTATTGTGTAAACTCTTTATCGATAGATTTTAAAGACAAATAGTCATGGATTTATTTGGCGAAACTCCAGATTGGAAAGTAATTCTAGAACCTATTCTAACAAAATACAAAGGCAGAAAACACCCTTTAGACTATCAGAATACCTATCAATTACTTGTAATGGTAGTATTATCAGCTCAAGATTCTGATGCTAACATCAATTCAATTGCTCCTACTTTCTTTGCAAAATATCCAAACATGGAAAGCCTTGCTAAAACAAATACAGAAGAACTATTTTCTTATATTAGTAAAGTTAGAAACTACAGAACTAAGGCCGAATGGTTAATAGAAATTGCCAATACTGTTCAAAAGGATGAAAATATCCCCATGACAATGAAAGATTTGGTAGCATTAAAAGGTATTGGTCGAAAATCTGCTAATGTGATTCTAAAAGAGTCAAATAAGCCTGCTGAAGGAATTATTGCAGATTTACATGTTATTCGTGTAGCACCAAGAATTGGACTAACAAAAGAATCTAAAGACGGTAATAAAGTAGAAAAAGAATTGATGCAACTTTTACCAAAAGACATTTGGGGAGAGATAGGAATGGCTATTTCATTTTTAGGAAGAGAGACCTGTCGTCCAAAGCCAAAATGCAACGAATGTCTAATTAACCCGCATTGCAATTATTACCTTAGCCTAGAATAATTACTTTTTATAAATAACAAAGAAGATGCACTGCAGTACAGCTCTACAGTACGCCACTATAAAGCATAAAAAAACCGAGATGTATATCTCGGTTTTTTTATGCTTAGCAAAATGATCTTACATTTTTGCTTTCAATGCTTTGTATTCAGCAGTCATTTCAAGTGCGCTGTAAACATTTAAAAGTGTTTTAGAAACATCCTCGTTTTTAGGATCTAACTCAACTGCTTTTTTAAGGTATGGAATTGTGCTTTTGAAAAGGTTGTTTCTCTTAACTTTCAATTCATCATAACGCTTCATGTCTTTAGCTGAATTCCCAAGCTTATTCATTTCGTCAATTATAGCTTTTTCGTTCTCTAATTTTAATGCTGCTAGGTTAATATATGCATTAATATAATCAGGTTTGATTTCGATTACTTTAGTATAATATTTTTCAGCATCTGCAGAATTTTTAGCATTTCCGCTTAATACTCCTAAGTTAAAAAGCAAATCAGCATCGTTTGGATTGTTTTTCAAAACCTCACCGATTAGTTTTTTATAAGTATCATAATCTTTAGTTTCCAAATATAAATTTGCCTCTGTTAAAATCAAAGATTTATCTTCTGGATTAGCTGTTCTAGCTTCAGCGACAGCTTTTTTAGCTTCTTCAATTTTACCATTTTGAACTAAGATAAGAGAGATATTTTTAAAAATCTCACCTCTTTTAGAAGGAGAAACTTCTGTTTTTGGATTCTCATGAGTTCCAATCTTAACAGCTAGATCTCTTTCATTTGCAGTAGCAAAAGCATTATCTTCTCCAGTAGCTTTATTTGTAGCCAAGTACGTTGTACCTTTTCCTGAATAGTTTAATCTTTTCAACTCTTCATAAAGTGGTAAAGCTGCAGTATAATCTCCAGCATTTACATAAGTTGAAGCTGCATAATACAAGTTAACTGTATCTTTTTTGTCTAATAAATAAGCATCATAGATTTTCTTTGCTCCATCTGCATGTTTATTTACTTTAGAATCAGCGATAGCACCATTAATCAATCTTCCTTTGATATCAGTAATTGAAGCAGCTGCTTGAGTTGAATATTTAGTTTTCCCTGATTGTTTCTCAGTTTCAATTAATTTCTTGTATGATTCTGCAGCAAGCAAAAGGTTTTTTCCTTCATCTACTCCTTTTTTAGCTTCTTCTAAGTAAGCATTTCCTTTTACAAAATAATATTGAGCTTGCTCAGTATCTTTTGCATTTGTAATCAGGTAATCTGCTGCGTCTAGAATAGAGATAGCCGATTTAGTATCTCCGCTTTTCAATGCTTTTTCAGCACTCTTAATTTGATCTTTTTGAGCAAAAGTAGCTACTGATATCAATAAAGCTGACGCTAGTATTACATATTTACTTTTCATAGTGTTCAATTTTATATATTTAAATTTGTTTGTTGGGTTCTATTAATTATTCTTCAGATTCTTCTTCTTCCGAGTCGTCTTCTGCATCCTCTTCCTCAACGTCTTCGTCATCATCTTCGTCTTCGTCTTCAACAACACCTTCGTCTTCTAGAACTTCTAAGTCTGGTTTTACTCTTTCGATAACACTTTCGATAACATTTCCGTCCTCATCAACAACAACTTCTGCAACATCATCTTTCATTACTTTAGTTACAGCTGCAATAGAATCTTTACCTTTTAAATTAATCAATCGAACTCCCTGAGTAGCACGACCCATTACACGTAAATCTTCAATAGCCATTCTAATTGTTAATCCAGATTTATTGATAATCATCAAATCATCAGCATCTGTTACTGCATTAATCGAAATAAGTTTTCCGGTTTTTTCAGTAATATTAAGAGTTTTAACTCCTTTACCTCCACGATTTGTAATTCTGTAAACATCTTCACCATCGTCATCAACTAATTTGGTACGTTTTCCGTATCCATTTTCAGTTACAACTAAAATTTGAGAATCGTTAACATCATCTTTATCAACTGTAACCATACCAATTACTTCATCGGTATCATCTTTTAAAGTAATTCCACGAACTCCTGAAGCTGTTCTTCCCATCGGACGGGTTTTAGTTTCTTCAAAACGAACTAATTTACCAGATTTAACAGCCAAAATAATCTGACTTTCTCCATTGGTTAATTTAGCTTCTAATAATTCATCTCCTTCTTTAATAGTAATTGCAGCAACTCCATTTACTCTAGGTTTAGAATATTTCTCTAAAGAAGTTTTCTTAACCTGTCCTTTTTTCGTTACCATAACTAAGTTATGACTATTGATGTAATCTTTGTCTTTTAAGTCTTGAGTACAGATAAACGCTTTAACTTTATCATCGCTTTCTATATTCACCAAGTTTTGGATCGCTCTACCTTTGGCAGTTTTACTTCCTTCTGGAATTTCATACACACGCATCCAGAAACACTTCCCTTTTTGGGTAAAGAACATCATATATTGGTGATTGGTTGCAACAAACATATGCTCAAGGAAATCTTGATCTCTTGTTCCAGCACTTTTTTGTCCAACTCCTCCTCTATTTTGTGTTTTGTACTCTGTAAGATTTGTACGTTTGATGTAACCAGCATGCGAAATTGTAATTACTACATTCTCATCTGCAATTAAATCTTCGATACTAACATCTCCACCAGAATATTCAATCTTAGAACGACGCTCATCTCCGTATTTATCACGGATCTCGATTAGTTCTTCCTTAATTAAATTAGTTCTCAAATCAACATCAGCTAATAATGCTTTCAAGTGATCAATTAATTTCATTAATTCGTCGTATTCAGCTCTTAACTTATCTTGTTCCAGACCTGTTAATTGACGCAAACGCATCTCTACGATAGCACGTGCTTGAATATCTGATAAATTGAATCTTTCGATTAATTTCTCACGAGCTTCTTCCGTATTTTTCGAACCTCTTATTAAAGCAATTACTTCATCAATATTGTCTGATGCAATAATTAAACCTTCTAAGATGTGCGCTCTTTCTTCGGCTTTACGTAATTCAAATCTAGTTCTACGAACTACAACATCATGACGGTGCTCAATAAAATAGTGAATCATATCTTTTAGATTCAACATTTGTGGGCGACCTTTTACTAATGCAATATTATTTACACTAAATGAAGATTGTAATGACGTATATTTATATAAGGTATTTAAAACAACGTTTGGAGTTGCATCACGCTTAAGGATATAAACGATACGCATACCGTTTCTATCAGACTCATCACGGATGTTTGCAATTCCATCGATTTTTTTATCATTTACCAAATCAGCAGTACGCTTGATCATTTCTGCCTTATTGACTTGGTATGGAATTTCGGTTACAATGATACATTCTCTACCATCTACTTCTTCAAAACCAACTTTGGCACGCATTACAATACGTCCTCTACCTGTTTTAAATGCTTCACGAACTCCTTCGTAACCATATATTATACCTCCTGTTGGAAAATCAGGTGCTTTAATATGCGTGATTAATTCGTCTATTTCAATATCGTTATTTTCAAGGTAAGCTAATGTACCGTTGATAACTTCTGTAAGGTTGTGAGGTGGCATATTAGTTGCCATACCTACTGCAATACCAGTTGCTCCGTTTATTAATAAAGTAGGAACTCTAGTTGGCATTACTTTAGGCTCATATAACGTATCATCAAAGTTCAATTGAAAATCAACTGTTTCTTTTTCGATATCAGCCATTATTTCTTCTGAAATCTTACGCATTCTAGCCTCCGTATAACGCATTGCTGCCGGGCTATCTCCATCTACAGAACCAAAGTTACCTTGGCCATCCACTAATAAATAACGCAAACTCCATTCTTGAGCCATACGTACCATGGCGTCGTAAACTGAAGTATCTCCGTGTGGGTGATACTTTCCTAAAACTTCACCGACAATTCTGGCGGATTTTTTATGGGCAGATTTTGAAGTTACACCTAAATCATACATTCCGTATAGAACTCTTCGATGCACTGGTTTCAAGCCATCTCTAACATCAGGAAGCGCTCTCGATACAATTACTGACATCGAATAATCGATGTAAGCTGATTTCATTTCATCCTCTATGTTAATAGGAATTAACTTTTCTCCTTCAGACATAAGTTGTTATATTAAAAAATTATATTAGTTTCAAAACGTGCCAATATACGCATTTTTGAAATTTTTGAAGGTATTTTACACTACTTATTTCAATGATTTATTAACAACTTTATTTTACACATTAGTTAATAATTTAAATCTTATTTAACTCATTTATTATTATTTTTTTCGTCCCTTAGCTGACATGACATTTCTAATGGGTATGGTTTTTGTTTTTAACACACTAATTCACTAAATTTACAATACTAATTATATATTATGGATGATAATTTTTCACCAAGAGTAAAAGATGTTATTACCTACAGTAAAGAAGAAGCCTTAAGATTGGGACACGACTTTATTGGTACTGAACATTTGATGCTAGGCATTTTAAGGGATGGAAACGGAAAAGCCATTCATATATTAAATAACCTAGAAGTTGATTTAGAGCATTTACGTAGGAAAGTTGAAATACTGAGTCCTGCCAATCCTAGTGCCGAAATCAATGTAGAGAAAAAGAATCTCCATCTTACACGTCAAGCGGAGAGAGCATTAAAGACTACATTTCTAGAGGCCAAAGTATTCCAGAGTTCATCTATTAGTACAGCGCACTTACTTTTATGCATCTTACGAAACGAAAACGATCCAACAACCAAGCTATTGAATAAGCTAAAAATAGATTATGACGTAGCTAAAGAACAATACTTAAATATGACTCCAAGCGAAGAAGAATTTTTAGAAAACTTGCCAAGAAACGAATCATATAATGATGATTCAGGACAAGATGACAGTCTTAAAGAAGGAAGTTTTAATAATCCAGCCAATAAGTCCAATAAAAAATCTAAAACACCTGTTTTGGATAATTTTGGGAGAGATTTAACAGAAATGGCCGAGGAAGGAAAACTTGATCCTGTTGTAGGACGTGAGAAAGAAATTGAACGCGTTTCGCAAATTTTAAGCCGTAGAAAAAAGAACAACCCTTTATTAATTGGTGAACCTGGAGTAGGAAAATCTGCTATTGCAGAAGGTCTTGCCTTACGTATTGTTCAGAAAAAAGTATCCCGTATCTTATTTCACAAACGTGTGGTAACCTTAGATTTAGCAAGTCTTGTAGCAGGAACCAAATATCGTGGTCAGTTTGAAGAACGCATGAAAGCAGTAATGAATGAATTAGAAAAAAATGATGACATCATCCTTTTTATCGATGAAATTCATACCATTGTTGGTGCTGGAGGTGCAACTGGTTCTCTAGATGCTTCTAATATGTTTAAACCTGCTTTATCAAGAGGAGAAATCCAATGTATTGGAGCCACTACACTTGATGAGTACAGACAATATATAGAAAAAGATGGTGCGCTAGAAAGACGTTTCCAGAAGGTAATTGTAGAACCAACTTCTATTGAAGAAACAATTGAAATTTTAAATAACATTAAAGACAAATACGAAGATCACCACAACGTGACTTATACACCCGAAGCAATCGAAGCTTGTGTGAAATTAACAAGCCGATATATGTCGGAACGTTTCTTACCAGACAAAGCTATTGATGCTCTTGATGAGGCTGGATCTCGTGTACATATCACTAATATTGATGTTCCAAAACAAATTTTGGATTTAGAACGTCAACTGGAAGAAGTGCGTGAAAACAAAAATGTAGTTGTCAAAAAACAAAAATATGAAGAAGCAGCTAAACTTCGCGATGATGAAAAACGCATCGAAAAAGAATTAGCCGTAGCTCAGGAACAATGGGAAGAAGATTCTAAAAATAACCGAATCCTTGTAACCGAAGATAATGTTGCCGATGTAGTATCTATGATGACAGGAATTCCTGTAAATAGAATTGCACAAACAGAAAGCAACAAATTGGCTAAATTACCTGAATTAATTCAAGATAAAGTAATTGGTCAGAACGAAGCTGTTTTAAAAATTGCGCGTTCTATTCAACGTAACAGAGCTGGTCTTAAAGACCCGAACAGACCTATTGGATCATTCATTTTCTTAGGACAAACTGGTGTTGGTAAAACACAACTAGCAAAGGTTCTGGCAAAAGAATTATTCGATTCTGAAGATGCTTTGGTTCGTATTGACATGAGCGAATACATGGAGAAATTTGCTATTTCTCGTTTAGTTGGAGCGCCTCCGGGATACGTTGGTTACGAAGAAGGTGGACAATTAACCGAAAAAGTTCGTAGAAAACCTTACTGTGTTGTACTTTTAGATGAAATCGAAAAAGCGCATCCAGATGTATTCAACATGATGCTTCAGGTGCTTGATGATGGATATTTAACAGATAGTTTAGGTCGAAAAATTGACTTTAAAAACACTATAATTATCATGACTTCAAATGTTGGAGCAAGACAATTAAAAGATTTTGGTCAAGGAGTTGGATTTGGAACTGCTGCTAAAATAGCTCAAGCCGATGATAATTCGAAAAGCATTATCGAAAACGCATTGAAGAAAACATTTGCACCAGAATTTTTAAACAGAATTGATGATGTTATTGTATTCAACAGCTTAGAGAAAAGCGATATTGATTTGATTATCGAAATTGAACTTAAGAAACTATACGCACGTGTAGAAGAATTAGGATACAAACTAAACCTTACCGATAAAGCAAAAGCATTTATCGCAGACAAAGGTTTCGATAAGCAATTTGGAGCAAGACCATTGAAAAGAGCGATTCAAAAATACGTTGAAGATATATTAGCAGAAGAGATCATTACTTCTAAAATTGCTTCGGGCGATGAAATCTTGATTGATTTAAATGAAGAATCACAAGAACTTACTGTTGATGTTCATAAAGCCGAAGAGCCAACTAATCAATAAAGTAATTTAATTTTTATAACAAAATCTAAACCCGTTACGTTTTTTATAACATAACGGGTTTATTCTTTATATTAAATCGGTAAATTATTAAAAACAAATTTCTATTTTTGATAAGTCAAACAAATCAAATTATGCTTCAAAATAAAGTCATCTTAGGTAGCGAAGAATGGTGTTCTTTTCCAGAATTAGGGATCCCTACAATTAAAGCACGTGTCGATTCAGGTGCAAAAACCTCGGCGATGCATGCCATCAATATCGCTCCTTTTATAAAAAATGATGCCAGTTGGGTTAAATTTGATATTAATCCAATACAAAACAATACCAAAACAATCATACATTGCGAAGCTCCTTTGGTAGATAAAAGAGTAGTAAAAAGTTCTAGCGGTTTTAGAGAACAACGCTATGTTATACAAACAAACTTAAAAATTGGTGACTCTAAATGGCCTATAGAAATGACTTTAACCAATCGGGATTCGATGGGTTTCAGAATGCTTTTAGGTCGTGAAGCCATGAGCGGCAGAGTACTTGTAGATCCTGAAGAAAAATACCTTTTAGGACAGCCTACCTCTGATACGCTGAAAGAATTATATCAAAACTCAGAAAAAGCTACTTCTGGACTACGAATTGGCCTTTTGGCAAGTAATCCTGAATTATACAGCAACAAAAGAATCATGGAAGCTGGTGAAATGCGTGGTCATGACATGCAATTTTTGAATATCAAAGAATGCTACATGAAACTCGACGCTAAAACGCCTGAAATTCATTACCGTGGTGGTAAAATATTAAATCAATTTGATGCTATTATTCCACGTATTCGTCCTAGTATTACGTTTTACGGTTGCGCATTGACACGTCAATTTGAAGCTTTGAAAGTTTTTTGCTTAAACTCCGCTTCTGCAATAACCCAATCACGTGACAAATTATATTCGTTACAATTGTTGCTCAACAGCGGAATAGACATTCCTACAACTGGTTTTGCTAATTCGCCATTAGATACCGATGATTTAATAAAAATGGTTGGAGGCTCTCCTTTAATCGTAAAATTACTAGAAGGTACGCAAGGCAAAGGCGTTGTATTAGCCGAAACAAAAAAGGCAGCAGAAAGTGTTATCAATGCTTTCAAAAGCTTAAATGCCAACATTCTGGTACAAGAGTTCATAAAAGAAGCAAACGGTAAAGACATTCGTTGTTTTGTAATCGACGGAAAAGTAGTTGCTGCAATTCAGCGTGAAGCTATGCCGGGCGAATTTAGAGCAAACATTCATTTAGGTGGAACCGCATCGATATTAAAAATTACAAGCGAAGAAAAAAGAATCGCCATAAAAGCCGCCAAAGCAATGGATTTAAAAGTTGCTGGTGTTGATATTATCCGTTCATCCAAAGGTCCTTTATTGCTAGAAGTAAACTCATCTCCTGGATTAGAAGGAATTGAAGGTGCAACCAATAAAGATGTAGCAGGTGAAATGATAAAAGCTATTGAGAAGAATTTTAAATTTAAATAGCCTGCTAGATGCAATTATTTTAACACATAGAAGCATAGATTTACAAAACTTAGAAAAGACGTTTCACTTAAAATAAATCACATAAGACTATGTGAAAAAAATATATTTTTCTTGAATCACCTTTGATTATCAATTTTATCTCGATACCTATCGCGACTATGTTTCTATGTGTTGAATACCATTTTTACAAGCCAAACGAAGCAAACAGACGCAGTAATAGCAATTAACGAGTTAAAATAAGGCTCTATTAATCATATATTCGATTAAATCATTAAACTAGAAAATATGAATCCATATCTTGATATTGTTATCAGAAGTGCCTCAGTTTACTTTTTTATGGTGATTGCATTACGCGTTTTTGGTAAAAAAGAGTTATCGCAGCTTAATACTGCCGATGTAATTCTGATTTTATTAATTAGTAATGCCGTTCAGAACGCAATGGTAGGCAGTGATACGAGTCTCTTGGGCGGAATTGCAGCCGCCGCTGTATTATTTATCATTAATTACACTTTTAAAAAGCTTACTTATAAATCTAAACTCCTGCACAACCTTTTACTCGAAAAACCAGAAGTTCTGATTCATAAGGGGCATATCGACTTTAAATCGTTAAGCAAATTGAACATCACATCAGATGAACTTGAAGAAGCTATGCGCGAACATGGCGTAGAACATTATAAAGATGTCAAATTAGCCATGCTGGAGATAGATGGTACAATTAGTATTATTTCACAAAATAACGAGCATTTAAAGCAAACGATTTACAAACGAAAACACAATCATAAAAATTTCCAGAAGTAGTTAGCAGACAAGTCAAAAACTTAAAACCTTAACTTGATATCTAAATATCAACTAATTATCAAAACTATATTTAAAAATCTCTCGCCAAGTCGCCAAGCAACAGTTTTAAAAAGTTGTTTTCCTTGTGTCTTTGCGCGAAAATTTCAGTCATAATTGGCTTAGAAAAGCTATTGTGATAATTTACATTTAAACATAAAACAAGGTATTTGTAACGAGGTACAAAATATACAAAAACGGCATTTTACAAAGTAGATTCTATTTTTTACAAGTATTTTGCTACCTTTAACTCATTAGATTATATTAATTTTGAAACCATGACGCACACAAATAGCAATCAAAAAATACACCAAGGCAGAAATATAAAACGTTTCCGTGAAATGTTAGGAATAAAGCAAGAAGTACTTGCATTTGAACTTGGTGAAGACTGGAACCAAAAGAAAATATCTCTACTAGAACAAAAAGAAGCTATAGAAACCAGCATATTACAACAAGTATCTCAAATACTTAAAATACCTGTAGAAGCCATTGAAAACTTTGATGAAGAACAAGCTATAAATATTATAGCCAGTAATTTTCATGGTGATGCAGTTGCATATGCAGAAAATTACAAATGTACAATCAATCCAATCGACAAAATCATCGAACTTCACGATGAAAAAATCGCTCTTTATGAGCGTATGCTTAAAGAAAAAGACGAAATGATGTTGAGGTTAGAGAAGTTGATTCAGAACAAATAGACAACATTAAAAATAGTATATAAAAGCTTAACCTTTGGTTAGGCTTTTTTTGTGGGCTAAAGTGATTATTAATACCAAAGAGTTAAACAATTATTTATAACGATTATTTTTATGTTAATAAACAACAATATTCACCTATTATTTTGATTTAATTACGGAATTACGCATTTATATTAATAAAGTTTTCGATATGTTTGTAAAAATAATTTTACGAAATACATTTATTGTTTCTTTTCAAATAATAGGAGTGTGAAAATTTTGTAGAAAAGAAAGTTAGTGACAATTATAAAAACATAATTAAAGAAAATAAATTGACATACATTTTTAAAAATACCGAAATCAATAATGAAAAAGCTACTGTTTTTGAAACTAAATCATTATTGTATCTAATCGGAAAAAGAAATGACAGTAAAGAAATTGAATATGTCACTTTTGATTGTTTTAACGACGTGAGCGGAATTAACAAAAGGCATAATAAAATTTGGGATATTCAATCAAAAAATGAGGCTTCATTGTCACCAAAGAAAATTGGAACTTATTTTTTCACACTATTTGATAATTTCTCATCAACATTTGCTTTCAAAGAATTTATTTTCTTTTGTCCAATTTTAAAAGATGATTATAAAATAGATTCGAGTCTAAGAAGTTATAATTTCGACAATATTGTAGAGAAAACTAAAACACGTATCAAGAATGGGCTTACAGAGGAAGTAATAAGAGTAAAAAAAGACTCAATCGATTACACTTCGCAAATAGAGCTTTTCTTAGATATTGTAACAATTGTAGAAGATGATCAAGCAGAAAACGAATACATCAAAGCTATAACAAAATTCAAGAAGACAGAAATCAAATCTGATGATTTTTACAAAAGTGTATTTATTGATTTACGCAATATTCAATCATCTAAGAAAATTAGTTATATCGAAAATGCAACAATAACAGAAATAAGAGAGGTTCTATCTTTTAAAAGACACTTATCTGTCAAGGATATTGAATTACTGATTGTCAGCAGAATAATTGGAACCGAAATTTTCAAAAATATATTTTATTATCCTCTATACTTTTCCATTTTTATAGATCATCTTAATATTGAAGATAAAAAAGATGTTTTACAAGATTGCAATTCAAATTTATCAAGAGCTTTTTTTAATAAAAATAGCAACAAAGTCTTTTGGAAAGTATGTGAAGATATTATTACATACTTTTCATTGAACAATAACAAAGATGCTGACCTTGTATATAATACTGTTTTTGGAAGTTACACTCCGAGAATCTCATTCTTAAATGAGATAACAATCAAATACTTAATTTCAATAATAATAGAAGGAATAGAATGATAATAAAGAAGATTGCATTTGGGAATAAGGATGAAGCTTTTATTGAAAGTCGATTCAAAGAAAATACTAATATTATTTTTAGTAATGATAACAATAGAGGAAAGACACTACTTTTACAAAGCATAGTATATTCAATTGGATATGAATCAATATTCCCAAGTGGATTCAATTCAAAATCCTACTATTTTTATGCAAATATTGAATTTGATAAAAAAGAGTTTGAATTTCTTCGAAAAGGTAATTCTATACTTGTACTAAATAATCAAAAGTTAATCATATTCAATAGTATTACTGAATTCAAGTATTATTTCGACAAAGAAATCTTAAAATTACCTAAAATTGACAAAGATGGCGAATTAAAGCTAGTAGACCTAAGCTTACTATACGAACTATTTTTTCTTGGTCAAGACAAAAGAAATACTTCTAATCTTATTGTGAAAGGCTTAAATAATAAGCTAGATTTTCTAAATCTAATCTATTCGTTTTTAGGTGTATCTGTAACTAGAGAGAATAAGTATGATATTGAGAACTTAAAAAAGGAAAAAAAACAATTAGAATCTAAGATTAAAGCAGAAATCAAGAAGATTGCAATCATTAAAAGTAATCCAGAGATTGCCTCTTTTATAAGTTCTGCATCTAACAATATAGACTTTAAAAACACTTCGGATCAGCTTGACGAAATTCATAAAAATATTACAGAATTAAAGAAAAACAGAAATAGAGAGGAAAATAGAAAAGTCAAACTTGAATTATTAATAAGTGAATTAAATTCTTTAAACAGAAGCCTAAATGAGGGCAAAGTTAAATGTTCAGAATGTGGCAGTAACAAAATAATTTTTTCAAATGATGATTTTGATTTTGAAGTAAGCAATAATTTTGTCAGACAAAATATTATTCAATCTATAAAAGAAAATGTTAGCTTAAAGTCTGAAATTATAATTGAATTCAATAATGAAATTATAAAAGAGCAAGAACAACTAAATAAATTACTTGATTCAACAACACCCGAAACAAAAAATTATATTCTTTTTCAAAATGATTTTGTCGATTCTTCTGAAATAGATAAAGTAATAGTACAACTTCAAAATGAACTTAGTTTAATTGAAAAAAAACTTAAAAATAACGAAACTAAAATCGTATCTAATAAAGAGTTACAAAAACAAATAATATCCAGTATTTTAAAAGAAATGGGGAGATATTACAAAATAATTGATCCTCATGGACTACTAAAATTTGAAGATATATTTACCAAAAATGGGGAAACATACTCTGGTAGTGAAGGACAAGAATATTACTTTTGTAAATTATTAGCATTGAACAATATTTTAAACCACAACTTCCCTATTATTATTGATTCGTTTCGAGAAGGAGAACTTTCCTCTTTTAAAGAAGAATTAATGATTGAAGAATATAAAAAATTAAACAAGCAAGTTATTTTAACATCAACCTTAAAAAAAGAAGAATACGATTCCGATAAGTATTTCAATATTGAAGGAATAACTGTAATTGACTTTTCAGAGTTGCCAGACAGTAAAATCTTGCAACAAAGTTTTGTTAAGGAATTTACTAAATTAATTGAAAAATTCGGAGTTAAAGAATAATTTTCCAAGATTAGGTTCTATAGATAGTTTCGAAATTGAAAAAGTTTGTTCTTTAATCCCCAAACACCAAAACGTTATCCTCAATTATACTTACAAAAAAACTAATAAACAAAAAAAATAGTATGCCAGCAATTTTAATAGAAGTTAGAAAAGACTATAACGAAGAAGAAGGTACAAAAATTATCGATGCAGTTCATTCAGCAATGGTAACCGCTTTTCAAATTCCACCAGAAGATAAAACCGTTCGGCTTTTGGTTCATCCACCGCATCGTTTTGCAGTTTCACCCACTAAAACGCAACCTGAATTATACACTTTAATAAGTATTGATGCTTTTTCGGGGCGTTCAATTGATGCGAAGAGAAAATTATTTAGTGAAATCGCTAAAAATTTATCTGAATTAGGCATCCCAAAAGACCATATTTTAATTGTTGTTCGAGACAGTAAAAAAGAAAGCTGGGGTGTACAAGGAGGTCAATCAGGACATGACGTTGATTTAGGATTTAAGGTTGAGGTTTAAAATAACAACTACTTCAACAAAAGTTTCAAGTCAGACAGGCTGACGCTCGAAATTCAATGGGAATGAAGCGATCGTACATTTATATAAACGAAATCAATTACTTCGATTGTCTTACCATCATAGAACTCAAAATATCAAACACAATATTCTCACGTTCAAAAAAAATAAAATAATAAATGGAAAGAATAGAAATTTACTCCAGTAAGAAAAAATCATTTTTATTATTAATTGGTTCTCTTTTATTTGTTGTTGGTGGAATTTATATGTTCATGAATGCAGAAAATTTTACGGATTATAAATTATCAAATCCACTTTTGATAAGGAGTATTGGAATTGCATCCGTTTTGTTTTTTGGATTAGGCATATATGTTTCGATTAAACGACTATTAGCAAATCAATTAATGCTTATAATTAACAGAAATGGGGTAAATGTTAATCCGGAAAAATCGCTCACAGAATATATTAAATGGAAAAACATAAATGGATTTTCTGAATTTAAAACACAAAATCAAAAATTTGTAATAATCGATGTGAATAATTCAGATTATTGGATAAAAAAAGAAGAAAGTACAATACGTAAAAAATTAATAAAATTTAATGCGAATAATTATGGTTCTCCCTTTATTCTTTCCGCAAACTCAATGCAAATGAGTCATATTGAGCTTACGAAAACATTAAACGAAAATTTGAATAAATACAAACAAGAAACAGAACCCTTAAATTCTATAGAAGCTAGGGATTACGCGTAATTGTAAAAGACGACATAGCAATGACAAATCAACCCGATTTTGAGATAAAATCTACAGGTAAAATTTCAAAGGAATTTCTCGACAGAAATATTCTAACTTTTAATGAAGCTGCTGTATTCATAAAAGAACTTGCTTATGGACGCAATCAGGACAAAATCAATTTAGCTTCTGTCTTCACAGATAATTACGGAACCTGCAGTACAAAGCATGCTTTACTAAAAAAACTAGCAGACGAAAATAATTTTGGAACTATAAAACTTATTGTTGGAATTTTTAAAATGAATAGTAAAAATACACCCGAAATAGCATTGACGCTTTTAGAACATAAACTATACTATATCCCAGAGGCGCATTGTTATTTAAAGTTTGAAGACAAAATTATCGACCTGACAAAAATTAATTCTGCCCCGACTGACTTTTTGGATGAGTTAATTGAAGAAATCGAAATTTTACCAGAACAAATCACCGACTATAAAATAAATTATCACAAAAATCATCTTCTAACTTGGCTAGACAAGAACAAGCAAATAAGTTTATCACTTAATGACCTTTGGAAAATTAGAGAGCAATGCATTCAAAATTTGGCAAAAAACACTTTGTCTTAGCATCTTCATCTGATTCTTCGTTCCTCAGAAAGACAAGATTGAGGATAAAAAAATGTGACCAAAAACAGATCTTACTACTCCACAGCTTTCATATTGATTCCAAAAAAAATTAAAAACAACTACACACAAACATATTTAAATGGGGGTATATTTGGCTTTTATTTTAGTAAAAGAAGTTAACCCCAAATCTAAACAACAACAACAACAACAACAACAACAACAACAACAACAACAACAACAACAACAACAACAACAACAACAACAACAACAACAACAACAACAACAACAATAATGACAGAACAAACGACAGAATTGACATTTTTAAAATCAAGTAGAAAAAGGCGAATTGTAGCTTTCCTAATCGACCATTCCGTAATGTCATTTTTAATAGTTTCAATTGTATTTACTGCACTTGGATCAAATTTCATGGACGAAAACAATCCAGTAAAAATGGTAACAACAATGTTCTTTGTGATGGTACCTGGTTTGATTTTATATTTTGCAAAAGACAGCTTCAAAGGAATTAGTCCTGGTAAATGGGTTATGGGAATTATGGTTCGTGATGACAACAATCAAAACGAAATTCCTTCATTTGGTCGTTTATATTTACGAAACTTATTTCTTATCATTTGGCCAGTTGAATTTATTGTTTTAGCGACAAGTGACCAGAAAAAAAGACTTGGCGATAAAGTAACTAAAACAATTGTTGTAAAAAACCCAAATAAACCCAAACAACTTCCTCGAATTTTAGCTTTAGTTACTCTTGGAGTTATATTTTTTGTGTTTGTATTTTTATTTGCAGGAAACGCAATGAAAAACTCAGATGCGTATAAAGTTTCAATAAATGAAATAGAAAAAAATGAAGAAATTATAACTGAAACTGGCGGAATTAAAGGCTACGGAATGATGCCAACTGGAAATATAAGTATTTCTAACGGAAAAGGACAAGCACAATTTGAAATTAAAGTTTTAGGAAACACAAAAGACTTAAACATAAACCTCTATTTAGAAAAAGAACCAAACGGGCAATGGAGGCTAATAGAAATGCAAAAATAAATCGACAGCTTACAAGAAAATACAAAACAAAAAAGAGAGGATATTTTCAATGAAAATATCCTCTCTTTTTTTATAAAATCACTTTAAGCATCTAGAACCAAATCTTTAATCGTTGTATTTGATAATCCAAACGGTTTAAGTCTGTGATTTAAATTCACCAGAATATAATCTTCTTCTACAGGAAATCGTTCTGCAATGCTTTTATAATGTTTCAACAGTCTTTTATCCTCTACTCCATCCAAAGCTTGCAAAGCTGTATGAATAACTCTATTTGCGCCATCATTCAAACCTGCAATAAAAGCTTCCAGATAGCTGTTTTTGTTACTTAATTGCCCAAGCATATAATATGCGGTAACTCGTATGCTCTGATCCTTATTTTGAGTAAAAGGAACTACAAGATACCCATAATCGATATTCATTTCTTTTAGTAGATACACACAAAAACTAAAAGTTTCGTCATCATTTATCCTGTCTATATTCGACTCAATAATACCCAACCAATCTGCGCTATTCTTTTTTGCGTACCAAAATACAAATTGAAAAACATGCAATAAACTCTCATCTGCAAAATCTACTAAATAAGGATATGCCCGTTCGTAATCGAATTTTGTAAGTATCTGAAGTAACTCTTTTTGAATCTCGTCATTACTGTTTTTATATTCTTCTTCAATTATATCTAATGTTTCAGCATCTAATTTTTGTTTTATTAAGATTCCTGTCAAACAATCACTTTTAACCTCATTATCATCAGTCGAGAAGTACATTTTTAGAATATCCTGCACAGCACCTCCTATTCGATACCCAAACCATCCTGCATTATCCTGCATTAAATCACCCGAAATTACTTCGTCAAGCCATCTTTCATACCAATCTAAAAAATTCAACTCAAAGGTAAATTGAGGTTTATATCTTTCGCTATTGATATTTACCACTCTTCCTTTAAACTCTCCGTTTAAAACAAGTGCATGATAGCTTGAGCAACCTTGCGTACCAATTGGCAATAATCCTCCATATATTTTACCTAATTCCTTTTCGTAATCCGCATCAGAAATTGTGTCTTCTTCAATCTTTTCAGTAAGATCCTCCCAATGTTCCTCAGTCATTTTGGGATACAATACACAATCTTCTTTTAAATATTCCTTTGCATTTTCATAGATTAATTCATTTACATTTTCGCCCAACGGATATATTCCATAAAAAGGTCCTACTGCAGAAGATGAGAATGATATTCCCCCATTTCCAATATTCATTAAAAATGCTTTATAACAATTAGGAAGTTGTATGTCATATTCGCTTTCAAATTTTAAAATAGCCTCGCTACTTGCAACTTCTCCCAGAACATACTCGTGACCCGATGCACCAAATACTTTTAAGTCTTTATCTGCGACTTTAGCTTCAACTAGCTTGTTTTTAATTCTTTCTATTTGTTCTGCTGCGAACTTATTATTCGGTTCTTCCATTTTAATCTTTATGCTTTCTTGCTTTTTTAGAATAGAATAAATGTACTCTATTTTATTTTTAAAGCAAATTCATTACATCAAACAAAAAGCTACAAGATTTTTTACTCCTGTAGCTTTCATTTTATAAGTTTACATTTAATTATTCATAAACCGTAGAGCGATTGTAAACCATAATTTTCGAAATGTTATCTGCAATTTCTTTGCCCAATATTTCTTCAATAACATATAATGCTCCGTCTAAACCCGAGGTGATTCCTGCAGTGGTAAGCACTTCATCATCTAAGACGTATCGTACATTTTCAATAATCTCAATGCTTTCATGCATTTTTAAATACTGCATTGCTCCAAAATGGGTAGTTGCTTTTTTATTATCCAAAATTCCAGTTGCAGCAAGAATCACGGAGCCTGTACAAACTGAAAATGTCAATGCAGCTGTTTTATGTTGGCTTTTAATCCATTCAGTAATCTCAATATTACTATCTGCAATCTTCTTTGCTAAAGATGGTTCTGCCCCAGGAATTACTATAATGTCTGCCTGTGGAGCATTAGAAAAATTATAAGTTGCTTTCATCTGAAGGATATTACCTTCAGAATACACCAAATTTTCATTTGGGGAAACCGTATAGAGTTGAAATCGGCTGCCAAAAAAATTAGCTTTAGAAAATACATCTATCGGACCATTCAGATCAAGTGCTTCAACTTGATCAAATACAAGAAACGCAACTTTTATTGTTTTTTTTTCGTTGAATTGTGGAAATTTTTTTGATTCCATTTTAAGTAATTTTAATTGTTATTCTACTATTTTTAAGGCAGCCGTTTTATGACAGCAGATTAAAGTCTGATTTCTGAAACTGTATCCGATAACCAGCGGGAGAAATGTGATAATGTTTCATAAATACCCCTCTCATAGTATCTATTGATGTAAATCCTACTAGATGTGCTATATTTTTCAGTTCATGATCCGTTTCTTCTAAATACTTTTTTGCAATTTCTAATCTTACCTTTTCTACGTATTTGGCAGGAGTAATTCCCGTTTCAGCAGTAAAGACTCTATTAAAATTACGCAGACTCATAGCTGCTTCTTCTGCCATATTTTGAACTATTATTGGCTTATTTAAATTTTCTACTATCCAGAGATGAAGTTTTTTAATAATCATACTACCAACCACAGGCTGTAGGAGAAAATTACTATACTGACTCTGATTACCATGTCTTTGTAAATACATGACTAATATTTTTGCTATAGAAAGGCTTATTTCCTTTCCACAATCTTCTTCAATTAAGGCCAAACACAAATCAATACCTGTTGATGCACCAGCAGATGTATATATTGAATCTTGTTGTATATAAATAGGTTTTGATTCTACCTGAATTAGCGGATACTTCCTTTTTAGTAAGTCGCAATACATCCAGTGTGTAGTTGCCTGTTTACCATTCAGTAATCCTGATCCTGCTAATAAAAATGCTCCAACACAAACGGAACAAACACGTCGTATTTTGCATGCATTTTTCTGTAACCATTCCTGAAAAATTAGATAATCCTGTGGTGGTGTTTTAAAGGAAAATCCACTAATAATAAGTGTATCAATTGGCTCAACAATATCAACAACTTTCTTATCACAACTAAAGTTTAAACCACTAAAATTACCTAAATGCAATTCGTCTGTAGGTGATGCAATTACAACATCATAATTAAAAGATTGAATTTGTTTATCCTGTTCTTCAATCAGGTGTTTTGCAAGGCGAAACGCATCCATAGGACCTGCAAGATCCAGAATAAGCATATCGGGTATTGCAACAATAACTATCAGCTTTTTTTCCATAATTCAAAGGTATAAACTTCAGCTTTGGCAGAAATGCCAATTTCACCCTAATTTATGCCATTCTTTTCAATTAAGAAAAAGGTATACTTCCTAAAAAACATTAAACAAAAAAAAAAGCTAGTTTCAATAAAGAAACTAGCTTTTTATATAATTTTAAAATGCGATTTTACATCTCACATTTTATAAATGTCCTTTTACTTTTATATAAAAATACTAAGCGTATAATATATTATTGCTGCCAAAAGAGCCGAAACTGGTATTGTTAATACCCAAGCCCAAAGTAAACTTACGGTTACTCCCCAACGAACTGCAGATACACGTTTTGTTAATCCAACTCCGATGATAGAACCTGTAATTGTATGAGTTGTACTTACTGGCACTTTAAAATGCTCTGTAAAATATAGCGTTAATGCTCCTGCAGTTTCTGCAGCTACACCTTCAAATGAAGTTACTTTAGTGATTTTAGATCCCATTGTTTTCACAATTTTCCAACCTCCGCTTAATGTTCCTGCAGCAATTGCAGAATAACAAGCTAAAGGAATCCAAGCTGGCATTTTGAACGCTCCATCATCTGACGGAAGTACCACATCTAGCCATTCATCCATATGAATACCTGGATTTGAATGAATATAAACCGCAACTGCTGCTGCAATAATACCCATTACTTTTTGTGAATCGTTACCACCGTGACCTAAACTAAAAGCAGCAGAAGATAGTAATTGCATTTTTTTCAATGCACTATCTGCCTGATGTAGGTTTAAGCTGCTAAATATCAAAGCAAATGCCGAAACTGAATAGATAATAAACCCTACCAAAAACCATTTTATATTGTGCGATTCAAATACAACACTCCAAAAATGAGATGATTCAAAACGTGGTTTCCCTCCGTTTGCTATAATTGTTTCATAAGGAATCATTTGATAATAAATGAAAATACCTGTAAAGATCATTAAAGCAATTGTAAACAATTTTGGTAAAATACTTTTCTTAGAAGAGTTTAATAACCAAATAGAGATAAGATACGAAGCTAATGCTCCTAATAGCGGCGCCAAAACAATAAAAGCAACAATTATGAGGACTCCCGAAGGCATTCCTCCATCTTTTCCTGCTTTGTACCAACTGACTATATCGTACCAATATTGTGTTGTACCGTCTTCACCAACATAACCTGAGAAACCATGTACGGCAATTGCATGAGCAATAGCAGCACCTGCAAAACCTCCAATTAATGTATGTGATGAACTTGAAGGAATTCCGAACCACCAAGTTAATAAGTTCCAACAAATAGCAGCAATAACCCCTGCTAAGATAACAACTAGATCGATTTGCATGGTATTTGCGGTTTTAGCAACAGTATCTGCTACTCCAAAACCGAAAACCCAATATGCCAAAAAATTAAAAAAGGCTGCCCAAACAACGGCCTGAAAAGGCGTCAATACTTTTGTGGCAACAACTGTAGCAATAGCATTTGCTGCATCATGAAAACCATTGATGTAATCAAAAATTAAAGCTAATACTATAATAATTATAAGTAGCGTCATAAAATTATAACTTCAGAATGAAATTGAATTGAATTTAAGAATGTTTTACAGAAATAGATTCTAGTATGTTTGCAACACTCTTACATTTATCTGTAGCAGATTCTAAAACAGATAACACTTCTTTATATTTAATAATATTTTTAGCGTCTGTTTCGTTTTCAAAAATTTCAAAAACTGCTTTGTTATAAACATTATCCGACTTGTTCTCTAGTTTGTTAATTCTAGCACATGCGTCTTTAATGACTTTAAAATTTTCCAAATTTCTCAATTCTTTTACTGCACTATCAATATTCTGACAAGCCTCAAGATTGATTTCGGTCATTTTTCTGATTGATTTTGTAATCTTATCAACTTGGTACAATCTCATTCTACTTGCTGCACCATGCAAATAATCAGCTACATTATCAATAGAAGTAATCAAAGTATGAATATCTTCTCTATCGAATGGAGTAATGAAGTTTCTGCTTAACTCCAAATTTGTCTGACGGGTAATATCCTCGCCTTTTTGTTCCAATTCATCTATCTTTTGAAAAAGTACTTCTCTTTCCTTTAAAGGAAGATTTACTGCTTCGTGTAAATTAGAAGCTAATTCAATTAGATTACTTGATGCTTCTTCAAAAAGTGGAAAGAATTTCTTGTCTTTCGGCACTAAAAATTGGAAAATACTGTTTATTGACATTTTTACGTTTTTAATACTGCAAAATTACTTCATTATTCTTTCGTTATGTTAAGCCATTGTTAACAAATCGTTTTCAATTTGAAAACTATTCAAGAATGAAATTGTTTTTTCGATATCATAATGTAAGATTCTATCCTCAGTAACCAATGGCACTACCTCGCGGTAGCTACTTAAAAACATCTCTATAAAATCGCTAGATTTCAATGGTTTTCTATAAGCAATTGCCTGTGAAGCATTCAGTAATTCGATAGCCAAAATACGCTCTAAATTATCCATAACACGCAATGCTTTTGTAGCTCCATTTGCTCCCATACTCACATGATCTTCTTGCCCATTGCTCGAAACAATACTATCTACACTTGCTGGAGTTGCTAATTGCTTATTTTGACTTGCAATACTTGCTGCGGTATATTGTGGAATCATCAATCCTGAATTTAATCCTGGATTATCTACCAAAAATGCTGGAAGGTTACGCAATCCCGAAATTAATTGATAAGTTCTTCTTTCAGAGATACTTCCTAATTCGGCCAAAGCAATTGCCATAAAATCTAAGGCTAATGCCAAAGGCTGTCCGTGGAAATTACCTCCTGAAATAATCTGATCACTTTCTATAAATATATTAGGATTATCGGTAACTGAATTTATCTCTATTTTAAAAACCTTGCTTACATAATCAATTGCATCTTTTGAAGCTCCATGAACTTGTGGCATACAACGGAATGAATATGGATCCTGAACATGTGTTTTTACTTGTTCAATAATTTCACTTCCTTCTAAAAGTTCTTTGATGCGCTGTGCAGTAACAATTTGTCCTTTATGAGGGCGAATAAAGTGAATTAATTCGTTAAAAGGTTCAATTCTTCCATCAAAACCTTCTAGAGAAATAGCTCCAATTAAATCGGCTAAATAAGAAAACTTATAAGCTTTCATTAATATATGCGCTCCGTAAGCACTCATAAACTGGGTTCCGTTTAATAATGCCAATCCTTCTTTTGATTTTAAGATAATTGGCTCCCAATTAAAATGCTTTAAGATTTCGCTTGAATGCACTTTCTTTCCTTCAAAATATACTTCACCTTCACCTAATAATGGCAATGATAAATGCGCTAATGGCGCTAAATCTCCAGATGCTCCTAGTGATCCTTGTGTATATACAACTGGTAAAACATTATTGTTGTAAAATGATACTAAACGCTCTAATGTTATCAATTGAATCGCCGAATGTCCGTAACTTAAAGATTGTATTTTAAGCAACAACATCAGTTTTACAATTTCTTGTGGTACCTCATCACCTGTTCCGCAAGCGTGCGATTTTACAAGATTTTCTTGTAGTTTAGATAAGTTTTCATTGGATATTTTCACATTACAAAGCGATCCAAATCCTGTATTGATTCCATAAATAGGATCTGAATGCGAAGCCATTTTTTTATCTAAGTAATCTCTACATTTCTGAACATTAACTTTAGCCTCTTCAGACAGTTCTAATGTTTTTTGCTCTACGATAATTTCTTGTAATTGTTCTAAATTCAGTAACTCTGTACTGATATAATGGATATTGCTCATATTACTTTGTATTTGAATGTCAAAATTCAACAAATCAATATTAAAAAGCAACCTTTTTTGCTAATAATTAAAAATACTACATCGATACATCAATAGCAACACATCGCTTTTATCTTACAAAAACCTGTGTTCATCAGTCATTAAACAGAATAGCAAGAGCAACACCTAAAGTATATTAAAAAAACGCATAGAATATAATCTCAATATTTTTTACTGTTTGATCTAAAATTTGCACAAAAATCATGTTTTACAGCAAACTGAATACATTTATTGTCTAATTATTTTAAATTCTCTCTTTATTTCAGAAAAATAACGTTCTTAATCTCAAGTAAATATATGAATCTTCTATTTTGAAGCATTAAATTTTACCAAATAATCAGAATTAGAATATTGTCCTACCTATTATTAAAATATTCGTAAAAATCCGATTAAATTTTTTGCTAACTATAAAAACCTGTACATTTGGAAAATCAAAAATGAAAGATAACAGTATAAAATATCACTCTTCGATAACAACTCAAAACTGGGTTGCAATTACTGCTACAACAACTTCTACAATTACTACTACCCCTTAGGGGTATACATTTTTACATATAATCCAGGCTATCCATACTTTTTTTCTTGAAAGAAAAAAGGCATTGAATACGTATAAACACTTGCATTTATAAAATAACACACACACAATGAAAATATTAAAATTTGGTGGAACTTCAGTCGCCAATGCAGAAAATATAAAACGAGTTTTAGAAATTGTAAATCAAAAATCAGAACAAGATCAATTAATAGTTGTCGTTTCTGCTTTAAGCAAAGTAACTGATTTACTTCAGGCTGCCGCCGCAAAAGCCGCTTCTAATGACGAAAGTTTTAAAGATATAGTTGCCGAAATAGAGAAAAAACATTTAGACACATTAAAAGCATTAATTCCTGTTAGTGAACAAAGTAGCTTATTAAGCCACGTAAAAAGAATTATAAACCATCTCGAAACATTACTTGATGGATGCTTTTTATTAGGGGAGTTATCTAACAGAACTGCCGATACTATCCTTAGTTTTGGTGAATTGCTTTCGTCTTATATTATCGCCGAAGCTTTAAAGCAAACGAATAAAAATAGCGGTTATAAAGATAGCCGTGAACTTATTAAAACGAACAACCACTTTGGAAAAGCTGCTGTAAATTTTGAAGTTACAAATCAATTAATACGCGATTATTTTTCTGAAAACAAAGCTCAAGTTGTTATCATGCCCGGTTTTATTGCTTCCTCTCTTGATGGAATCATTACTACATTAGGACGTGGTGGATCGGACTATTCTGCAGCAATTTTGGCTGGAGCTCTTAATGCCAAAGTTTTAGAAATATGGACTGATGTAAACGGAATGTACACTGCCAATCCTAAAATAGTTAAACAAGCACAACCAATTGTAACAATCTCTTATCAGGAAGCGATGGAGTTATCACACTTTGGTGCTAAAGTTTTGTATCCGCCAACAATTCAGCCTGTTTTAAGAAAAAATATTCCTATTGTAATCAAGAATACTTTTGAACCTGAATCTGAGGGAACTTATATTTCAAATCAAATTTCATCAAAAGATACTATTGTAAAAGGAATTAGCCATATCGATAATATTTCATTAATAACTCTTGAAGGTCCGGGAATGATTGGAGTTTCTGGTTCATCAAAGCGCCTTTTTGAAGTTCTGTCTAACGAGAGTATCAATGTTATTTTTATAACTCAAGCTTCATCTGAGCATTCTATTTGTATTGGAATTTTAAATGCTGATGCCGAAAATGCTGAACAAGCAATAAATGGTGCTTTTGAAGTAGAAATTATTCAAAATAAAGTTGATCCTTGCATCGTAGAGAAAAACCTTTGCATCATTGCTTTGGTTGGCGAAAACATGAAAAACCATCAAGGTTTAAGCGGAAGAATGTTTAGTACTTTAGGGAAAAACAATGTAAATATTCGTGCTATTGCTCAAGGTGCATCCGAAAGAAATATCTCGGTTGTAATTAACGAACGTGATGTAAAAAAAGCGTTGAATACTTTACACGAGAACTTCTTTGAAGAAAACACAAAACAACTTAACCTTTTTGTAATGGGAGTTGGAAATGTAGGTGAGAAATTCATTGAACAGATTCATAGTCAAAGAAAGTTCTTGAAAGAAAACTTAAAGATAAATGTTCGCGTTATTGCCTTATCCAATTCGAGAAAAATGCTGTTTGATGAAGATGGAATTTCTCTTAAAGAATGGCAAGCGGCTCTTGAAAACGGGGAAACTGCCAACAAGGAAGCTTTTATAGCACGTGCCAAAGATTTGAATTTACGTAACAGTATTTTTGTTGATATTACTGCAAATGCAAGTGTTTCTGAAACCTACGAAGAGTTCTTGAAACAAAGTATTGCTGTGGTTACTTGTAATAAAATTGCTTGTTCATCTGAATATGACAATTACAAGAAACTGAAAAATTTATCACGTCAGTTTAACGCTCCATTTTTATTCGAAACTAATGTAGGTGCTGGATTGCCAATCATAGATACTGTAAAAAACTTAATCGCTTCTGGTGATAAAGTGCACAAAATTCAAGCTGTTTTATCTGGAAGCTTAAATTTTATCTTTAATAATTTTGATGAGAACAACTCTTTTCATGATGTTGTAAAAGAAGCTGGAGTACAAGGTTTCACAGAACCTGATCCTAAAATTGACTTAAGTGGAATTGATGTAGCTCGAAAAATCCTGATTCTAATTCGCGAAAGCGGTTACGAAATGGATATTGATGCTATTGCGAATGAATCTTTCATGCCTGCTGAATCTCTTGCTACAACTAACAATGAAGACTTTTTTGCATCTTTAACAAAACATGCTCCACATTTTAAAGCAATCTATGATGAAGCGCTAAGTAAAGATTCTAGATTAAAATATGTAGCGCAATTCGAAAACGGAAAAGCTAGTGTAGGATTACAATTTATACCTAAAGATCATCCGTTCTATAATCTGGAAGGAAAAGATAATATTGTATTGTTTTATACCGATCGCTATGTTGATCAGCCACTGCTTATAAAAGGTGCTGGTGCCGGTGCGGCAGTTACTGCTTCGGGGATTTTTGCAGATGTGATTCGAATTGGGAATAATTAGAGAAAGGTACAAAGGTACTAAGTTGCAAAGGTTCAAAGGTTTTCTCTTTGTCGCTTTGGACATCTGAGCCTTTGCCTCTCTGAACCTTTTAAAAAAAAACACATAGTTGCAAAGGTTCAAAGATTTCTCTCTTTATCGCTTTGAACCTTTGAACCTAAAAATAAAAAACAATGATTGGCAAAACCTTTGAACCTCTGAGCCTTTGCCTCTCTGAACCTTAAAAAAAAATGAAAGAAATAAAACTATTTTGTCCGGCAACAATTGCCAATCTCTCGTGTGGATTTGATGTTCTCGGACTTTGTTTAGAAACTGCGGGCGATGAAATGATTGTTCGTGAATCTGACCAGAAAGGGGTTCGTATCACAAAAATTGTTGGTGCCGATTTGCCTTTGGAAACAGAAAAAAATGTATCAGGTGTTGCTGCTTTAGCAATGCTTGAAGCATATGAAAGAGATTTTAATCCAATAACGATAGGATTTGAAATTGAGATTTATAAGAACATCAAAGCTGGAAGCGGTATCGGAAGCAGTGCTGCAAGTTCTGCTGGAGCGGTTTTTGGAATCAATGAGTTATTAGGAAAACCATATTCTAGAAAAGATTTGGTTCAATTTGCCATGCAAGGTGAGAAATTAGCCAGCGGAAACGCTCATGCCGATAATGTTGCCCCTGCCCTTTTGGGTGGTTTTACTTTGGTAAGAAGCTACAATCCGCTTGATATTATAAAAATTGACAGCCCAGAAGAATTATACGCTACTGTTGTGCATCCTCAAATTGAGTTAAAAACATCAGATGCCCGTTCGGTATTAAAACAAAATGTTTCTCTAAAAAGCGCCATCATGCAATGGGGAAATGTAGGTGGCTTAATCGCTGGATTATATACTAAAGATTACGATTTAATCGGAAGATCTCTTCATGACGAAATTGTAGAACCTCTGCGAAGTGTCTTGATTCCGGGTTTTGATTTAATCAAACAAGCGGCTCTCGAAAATGGTGCGTTAGGCTCTGGAATTTCTGGTTCTGGCCCTTCTATTTTTGCTTTAAGCAGAGGAAAAGAAACTGCTGTAAAAATAGCCAAAGCCATGAGCGAAGTTTATGATAACATCAATTTACCATACGAAATTCATATCTCACAGATTAATCCTGAGGGAGTAAGAATTATATAAAATGTGAAATGTTGTTTGTGAAATGTGAGATGCATTAAATAAGAATAATCAAGCATTAAGACATAGATTGTCAGGCTGAGCGGAGTCGAAGTCCACGCAAAGTAAAGACACAAAGTACAACATGCCCAGTTTGTCATTTCGAGGAACGAGACTCGAGCGATAGCGACTGACGAAGCAAATCTTCACGAGAATCTCGACAAAGATTGGCGATTTAGTTTGCGGAGTCACTTGCGAAGATTTCTCCTTACGTCGAAATGACAAAAATTGAAGATAATTATTGAAATAAAAAATAGTACCACAAAGCTTTGCGAACATAACGTTTTTAAAAGAAACAATTTCCTTGCGCTCTTTGCGGTTAAATAAAATCCAAAAGAAAACAACCAATAAAAAATGAAATACTATAGTTTAAACCATAATGCCCCAAAAGTTTCTTTTCAGGAAGCTGTAATACAAGGATTAGCAAGTGATAAAGGATTGTATTTTCCAGAAATAATCACGCCATTAAACGCTTCTTTTTTTGAGTCAATCGAAAATCTGAGCAACGAAGAAATTGCTTTTGAAGCCATCAAACAATTTGTTGGTGATGAAATTCCAGAAACCGTTTTAAAAGAAATCATTGCAGAAACGTTATGTTTTGATTTCCCTGTTGTCGAAGTCGAAAAAGGAATTTATTCATTAGAATTATTCCATGGCCCTACAATGGCTTTTAAAGATGTTGGTGCACGATTTATGTCACGCTGTCTGGCTTATTTTAATAAAGACAAAGCAGAAAGTAAAAATACGGTTCTTGTAGCAACATCGGGTGATACTGGCGGGGCTGTTGCAAGCGGTTTTCTTGGTGTTGACGGAGTAGATGTTGTGATTTTATATCCATCAGGAAAAGTAAGTGACATTCAGGAAAAACAACTGACAACATTAGGTCAAAATATCAAAGCACTAGAAGTTGATGGTGTTTTTGATGATTGTCAGGATATGGTAAAAAAAGCCTTTTTAGATGAGTCTTTAGCGCATAAAAACCTTACCTCAGCAAATTCTATTAATATTGCACGCTGGTTGCCACAAATGTTCTATTTCTTCTTTGCTTACAAAACCTTGAAAAGTCAAAACAAACCTTTGATTTTTTCTTGTCCTAGTGGAAATTTTGGGAATATATGTGCTGGAATCATGGCAAAGAAATTAGGTTTACCTATTGAACATTTTGTTGCGTCTACTAATGTAAATGACACCGTACCAAGATTCTTAGAAAACGGAAAATACGATCCTAAACCATCTAAAGCGACTATCTCTAACGCAATGGATGTTGGGAATCCGAGTAATTTTATTCGTATTCAGGAAATGTACCAAAACGATTTAAAAGCTTTCGAAAAAGACTTTTCTTCTTATAGTTATACTGATGAAGAAACACTCGAAGCAATGAAACAGATTTATAAAGCTAACGGTTATATTGCTGAACCTCACGGCACCGTTGGCTACCTTGGTTTGAAGAAAGAATTACAAAAACATAACAATGCAATTGGTATTTTCTTAGAAACGGCTCATCCTATTAAATTCCTTGATGTTGTTGAACCTGCATTGGGAATTACACTTCCTATTCCAGAACAAATTAAAAGTGTTATTAATGAAGATAAAGTTAGTGTGAAGATTGGAACTTATGAGGAGTTGAAGGCGTTTTTGGGATGAAAAATAATTTTCAAAAAAACTAAAACGAGTTAAAATTTAACTCGTTTTTTTTATCCTAACAATAAAGCAATTTTTAACCTAAATAATAAATTTAACCTGAATTAATTTATATTTGATAAAAAAAGAAAAAATGAATAAACCTACTCAAATATTAGACCTAGAAGACAAGTATAAGATTACAATTTCTCAGAAAAACAAAAAATATTCTATTCTTGAGTATAAAAATCAAAATACTTTTGAAATAAATGAGAATCTGGAAATAATAGGATTAAATTTAAGTTATAATGAAATTTTAGATTTTTCACCCTTTAATAATTTGAATTTTTTAAGATTTTTAAATTTGCAAGGGAATAATATTACTGATATTTCATTTTTAGAAAATCTAGTACATTTAACCCATTTAAGTTTAGGTTTCAATTCTATATCAGAATGTTTAGTTTTAAAAAGATTTATTAATTTAACCTCTTTAAATCTTAGTAGTAATTCAATTTCAGATTTTTCATCTTTAAAAGAACTTGTAAATTTAACATCTCTTGATATAGAAGGAAACGAAATTTCAGATTTGTCATTTTTAGAAAAGTTAACACAAATAAGCGATTTAGATTTAAGTAATAGTCCTAATATAACTAGCTATAAAATTTTACAAAAACTAAGTTTATTAACCTCAATAAACTTAAGTAACAATTTTATTTCAGATTATTCTTTTGTTAAATCCTTTAAAAAACTCGTTTCTTTAAATCTTAGTAATAATGAAATTTCAGATTTATCGTTCCTCAAAAACTCAAAAGAATTAACTTTTCTAAATTTATCCAATAATAATATTTCAGATATAACCATTTTAAAAAACTTACCAATAACTAATTTAATATTAGGCAATAATAATATTTCAGACATATCGGGCTTTACAGCTTTATCAAGGATAACTACTTTGGATTTACACCGTAATAAAATTAATGATATTACTGCACTAAAAGATCTAACTTCATTAATAAATTTAAACTTAAATCACAATAATATTTCTAAAATTAATGACTTAGAAAACTTAGTTAATCTTAAATATCTGTTTCTATCAGAAAATCCCATATCAGAAATAAGCATTTTAAAAAATCTAAAAGGAATAAATAGTCTAGATCTATCAAATACAATTATTTCAGATATTAAGGTATTAGAAAATTTAATTCATATTAAAAAATTATCATTATCTGATAATCAGATTTCGGATATTACTCCTTTAAAAAAATTAAAAAAAATCACTTCATTAACACTGTGGTCAAACCAAATTAGGGACATTAGACCTTTAAAATATTTAAGTGAATTATTATATTTAGATTTAAGTAATAATCAAATTGAAGATATTAATCCAATTGAAAACTTAACTAAACTTGTGAATCTTTATCTTGATGGCAACAAGATTTCAGACATAGCGGTTCTCCAAAACCATAGAAAATTAAAACTATTAGTTTTAGAAAAGAATAACATATCAGATTTCAGACCTTTAGAGAATCAAATTAGATCGAATGAGATAGTTCTTGATTCTGAGAAACAATTTGATATTGAAGATGGACTTTTTATCTCCAATAATCATTCAACAATTCCGCCATTTGAAGTTCTAGAGCAAGGAAACGAGACAGTCTTACAATATTTTGAAGATGCTAGACAATATGGCTTAAAAGCATTGAATGAATGCAAGTTAATTTTTGTTGGAGACGGAGGCTTAGGCAAAACTAGTTTAATGAAAAAAATAGTTGGTCTACCTTTTACTACAGAAGTAACTACGCATGGTATAAATAAAAAATCGTGGAATGAGGTTATTAATAAAAATAATGAAAAAATAAAAGTAAATTTATGGGATTTTGGAGGGCAACATATCCAGCATTCTCTTCATCAGTTTTTTTTAACAGAAAAGGTCATCTATATTTTACTTCTAGATCCCAGGAATGATACAAATGTTATGTATTGGTTAGATCAAATTGATAAATTAGGCAAAGATTCAGAAGTATTAATTGTTTATAATTATAAAGATCCAAAAGACAAAGATTCTCATAATAATAAAAACTTTTTTGAACTAAGGAAGACTTATCCAAAACTAAGAACGCCATTTTTGTTATCATGCAAAGATGATTATGGTTTTGATGATTTTAAAACTGAGTTGACTAAAACCATTCTAAACCAAAAAGATTTATTAGTTCAATATCCTCTTAATTGGTTTAAAATTAAAAATGAATTAGAAAAGGATGTAACAATTAGTAAAAATTACATTGCATACAATGAATATGATTTAATTTGCAAAAATAATAAATATACTAACGAAATAAATAAAAAAAACCTTCTAAAACAATTGGATAAAATAGGTTCTATTGTGTTTTTTGATAAACCTATCCTTAATGACTTACAAGTATTAAATCCCGATTGGATCACAACTGGTGCATATTCAGTTATAACCTCTGAAATAACACGAAGCAAAAAAGGGCATTTAAATTATAGTAATTTAAAAGAAATTTTTAAAGATGAAAAGTCTCTTTTTGCAAATGAAAGAATTAAATTAAAGTATAAGGAGAAAGATTTTCAATTTATTTTAGCATTAATGACAGATTATGATTTATGTGTAACAAATCCTTTTGAAAAAAATGAATATTTAGTGCCATGTGCATTTGAAGGAGAGAAACCCTTGGAGTTTGATAAGTATAAAAATGGCAGTAGAAGGTATCGTTTTCAATTTGAATCTTCTTTCGAAATGTTAATCATGTATCGATTTATGGCACGTAATATCTCTAATTGCGTAAAAAATGGATATTGGCAATCTGGAATAGTCATAAAAGATCAACACAGTGAAACATTTGCACTTGTAGAAACTAATCAACATTCAAAAATTATAGATTTTTGGATAAAAGGTGATAATATTAGAGGTTTATGGGAAGTATTAAGAAGAGATATTAAAGATATTAATTCTAAATATTCCTTGGAATATAGAGAAGAAGTACTATATATTTCCAAAGAAAATAAAAAACAGGTTTTTTTATCTTATGATGAGATGATTGACAGTTTAAAAAATGGTGTTAGTACAATAGATTATCATCCAACTTATAGGATTCGTAATATTAATGTATTAAATGTAATTGATAATTTTGAAGATTCACAAAAAATATTAAACGCAATGAATAAAGAAGGGCAAATTTTCAATTTTAAAGGCGACTTTATTTCAAATGGAAATACACAAATCGGAGGGAAAAATAATACCCAAAACTCATACATAAACAATTATTCTAATAATTCTCAAATTCAAGAGTTAAAAGATATTTTGGAAGATTTTGAAGATGTATCAAAAGATAATAAGGAATGGCAAGAAAATTTCTGCAATGCCTTAAAAGAATTATATCGTTTGGAGCAAGCTAATGATGAAATAGATGAAAGAAAATCAATTTCCAAACTACAAAAGTTTTTCACAAAAGCAAAAGAGGTAAAAGATTGGGTTGCTATAGGTCTTCTACCAGCAGAAATTGCGACAAAAGGAGCTAAAATGATGGAATTAGGGGAACAGCTATTTAGTTTCATTACAAAGTAATAATTAATAAATTTCATGCGCGACGCTCGCGCCAGCAATTAAACATAAATAAAAAGAGGTCTTATT